>JASFEK010000070.1:0-8675 GCA_050124875.1 Caldifarciminota bacterium
AAATGCATTCCAATTCGATACGATCTGGAATATACCCACCGTGATAAGAATCGCCTTGGATAATGGGATGACAATGCGTATCACGACTTGCAGGTGATTGAGCCCGTCGATCCTTGCCGCGTCGAACAGCTCCTGGGGGATCGTCTTGAAATGCTGTCGAAGTAGGAATATGGAGAAAACATTGACGCTCCACGGGATGATCAGGGCAAGGAATGTATCGATCCAGCCAAAGCGGCTGAGGATCACGTATGACGGGGCAAGATATACAGGTACCGGGACCATCATCATCGCCAGGAATAAGACGAACAGCTGATCTCGCCCCCAGAATTTCAATCGGGCAAATGCATAGGCAGCGAGGGTCGAGGTTATAAAGACCAGAAACGTGGTGCCGACGGTCATAATTATCGTGTTCAGGAAGTAGCGTGAGAAGTCAACTTGTCGAAAGGCCTCCAGGTAATTGATGAACATGAGCGCCTGAGGGAATATCGTCGGTGGGAATCTCAAGGCCTCCATCTGCGTCTTTAAAGACGTGGATAGCATCCAGAAGAAGGGTAATAGCATCCAGAAGGCGCCAAAGGCAAGCAGTGTATGTATCGTGATCTTCTTATTCATAATGTACCCGCCGTTCGATATAACGCTTCTGGAATTGGGTCATCACGAAGATGATTATGAAGATGACAAATGCTATGGCATTCGCATAACCGAGATTCCACAACTTGAATGCCTGTTCATACAAGTAGAAGACAACCAGCTTGGTCGTACCCAAGGGACCACCCGGCGGCTGGGTCATCACGTAGACTGGGGTGAAGGTGTTGAAGGCGAAGATCGATTGGGTGATGATCAGGTAAAAGATCGTTGGGGAGATGATGGGCAGGGTGACGTGGCGGAATGTCTTCCATGGACTCGCACCATCGATTTTCGCTGCTTCATAGTACTGTTCCGGCACGTTCTGTAATCCGGCAAGCGCGATGATCACACAATACCCGATGTTGTGCCAGACCGCCATGATGATCAATGCGAGCAGGGCAATCGATGGACCGGCGAAGAACCCGGAGGGTTCGATATTCAAAGGTGCGAGCAAGATTTCAAAGACGCCGCGTGCATCATTTAGCCATTTCAACCCTTCGATGCCGAAAATACCGAAGATCGCATTTAGGATACCACGGTCCGGGTTGAATATCCATTTCCATACTACAGAAATGGCCACGATCGAGGTGACCACGGGTAAGTAGTATATCGTGCGGTAGGCACCGCGTCCGCGGATCTTCTGGTTGAGGAGCTGGGCAAAGAATATTGAGAAGAATATCGTGAGGGGCACGACGAACAGAACATACCAGAAGGTATTGCCCAGTGATTGGTAGAATTTCGGGTCGATGAGGAGACGGCTGAAGTTCTTAAGTCCCACTGTGTACAATGGACCAGCCATACCCCATTTGAAAAAGCTCATTCTTATTGCCTGCAATATGGGGTAAAAGCGAAATGTCAATATCACTGCGAGTGCCGGGAGTATGAAAAGATAGCCAATATGATCATTACGCCGGCTCATGCCTTATTCTAGCGAACCGGCTTCATGTGTCAATCCCGAGGAACCTGGACCCGTGATTCACGTGGTCATTAGAATATCAGGAAACCAGCAGGCAGGATACCAGGACATCAGCGTACCAGGAAGCTGGTCACAATTTGTAGCCTGATCTTCTGTTACTCTGATACTCTGCCTGCTGATTTTCTGATCCTCCGGTCTCCTGCCGTAGGGAAAGCGTGAAGCTTACGGCGTTTAGCGTGAAGCGTCAACGCAGGTCATCAGAATATCAGAGGACCAGCAGGCAGGACACCAGGACATCAGTGTATCAGGAAACCCAGAGTTAGCTACCTAATGTTCTGTTTTGCTGATACTCTGGTGTTCTTCCTGAGCGTATGCGTAGTGCGGTCTTGACTCAGAACAATTTCTCAGTATAATTACCTTTAGTGAAAAAGATAATGGAAGAATCAGACATCAGGAGGGCGCTGATTCGCATTGTACATGAGATCATTGAACACAACAAAGGCATCAAGAATATAGCACTCATCGGTATCAAGCGGCGTGGTGATTTCATCGCGCGCAGACTCGCCGACAAGATAAAGAAAGACGAAGGCATCAAAGTGCCGCTTGGTGCGTTGGATATTACACTCTACCGTGACGACCTGCAACTGGTCTCTGAAGCGCCGATCATCGAGGGTACGGATATAAACTTCGATGTCAACAAGAAGACCATAGTCCTGGTTGATGATGTGTTATACACGGGGCGAACGATCCGGGCAGCCATCGAGGAGATCCTTGATTTCGGCAGACCCCGGGCAATTCAGCTTGCGGTTTTGATTGACCGCGGCCATAGAGAGTTGCCGATCCAAGCGGATTATGTAGGCAAGAAGGTGCCTGCGGCACGTACCGAGATCGTCGATGTTCATATCAAAGAACTCGACGGTGAGGATTGTGTGTTGTTGCATTACGAAAAAGGGCAGAAGAAGAAGTCAAAAAAGAGCAAAAATACAAGCTCACGCATCAAACTGCGGCGTACGCCCAAGCAGAAGGTGAAGCAGTTGACCATGGAAAATCCGAAGGAAGATGGAGCCTAAGAAAGACCTCATCGGCATCGAAAATCTAACGGCAGGAGAAATCAATCAGTATCTTGACCTGGCGGACAACTTCCTTGAGGTGTTGGCCCGTCCGATCCCAATTGTGCCCTCTTTACGCGGTAAAACCATTCTGACCCTTTTCTTTGAAGCTTCAACCCGTACTCAAATTTCCTTCAGCATTGCTGCAAAACGTCTGTCCGCTGATATCGTGAATTTCTCACAGGCGACATCGAGTGTCAAGAAAGGTGAAACCTTACTGGATACAGCGCGGAACATTGAAGCGATGAAGGTTGACGGTGTGGTGGTGAGACACTCGGCGCCCGGTGCTGCGAAGTTCCTGGGTGAGCAAATTGATGCTTTTGTCGTTAACGCGGGTGACGGGACTCATGAACACCCCACGCAGGCGTTGCTGGATCTAATGACGATGCGACAGCATTTCAGCAGTTTCAGGAAATTGAACGTTCTGATCATCGGCGATATCAGTCATTCCCGGGTTGCCAGATCCAATATCTTCGGTCTGAAGACGCTCGGTGCTCGGGTCGGGGTATGTGCACCGCCGACATTAATACCAGTAGAGATCACCAGCTTGGGCGTGGAGGTGTTCTATAATCTTGATGAAGTGATCCGTGATTTCGATGTCGTCATGGCTTTGCGGATCCAGCTGGAACGGCAGCAATCTGGTCTATTCCCGTCGGTCAGGGAATACCGTACGCTCTACGGTCTGACCAACGACCGTATCCGCAAGATGAAACCGAAGGCGGTGATCATGCATCCGGGGCCCACTAATCGAGGAGTGGAAATCGATCCGGATGTGGCGGATAGTGAAAGATCAGTAATCCTTGAACAGGTCAAGAACGGTGTGGCATTGCGGATGGCGGTATTGTTCCTCCATGCAGGAGGTAAGATTGAGTAGGACGTTGATCAAGGCAGCCCGGGTGGTCGATCCCGGCTCTAAACTCGACGCCAAGCGTGACATATTGATTAAGGAACGCAAAGTGGCACGGATAGAAAAGTCGGTTGCCGATCGCAAAGCGCGTTTGATCAATGCCCGAGACCTCATCGTCGTACCCGGTTTGATCGACCTCCATTGTCACCTGCGCGATCCAGGGCGTCCTGATGAGGAGACGATCGAGACTGGTAGTCGTGCAGCTATTGCCGGTGGGTTCACGAGCATCTGCTGTATGCCAAATACGGATCCGGTAATCGACAACGACGGGATCGTGAATTACATATATAAGGAAGCAGCAAGGGTTGGCCTGTGTGATGTCTTTCCGATCGGTTCAATAACCAAGGGGCGTAAGGGTAAAGAGCTCACTGAATTCGGGGAATTGCTGAGCGCTGGTGCCAAGGGTTTTAGTGACGATGGTGACACGGTTGCCGACAACAATGTTTTCCGTCATGCTCTGGAATACTCCAAGGTCTTTGAGGTGCCGATATTCGAGCATCCAATAGACAAGAGCCTGGCGCAGGACGGTTTAATGAATGAAGGCCTTGTTTCTACACGGCTTGGTCTTAAGGGCTCGCCGGCGATTGCCGAGGAAGTGATCGTCGCCCGGGACCTCTTGCTGGCGAAATTCACCGGAGCACGTCTGCATCTCTGTCATATTTCAACAAAGGGCGCGGTCGATTTGATCAGAGATGCGAAAAGGGATGGTGTCAGGGTGACGTGCGAGACGTGTCCTCATTACTTCTTCTTTAACGATGAGGTACTGGAATCTTTCGACGCCAACTATAAGGTAAACCCACCGATTCGCAGTGAGGTAGACCGTCATGCGATTATCGAGGGATTGAAGGACGGTACGATCGATTGCATCGCCACTGATCATGCGCCACATTGCCGGGCGGAGAAAGAGCTTGAATTTGCGAACGCACCGTACGGCATGATCGGGTTTGAAACCGCTGTGTCTATGGTCATCATGGAACTCATCAACAAGCAGAAGATGAGCTGGCTCGACGTGATCAGCAAGATGACGGTTAATCCGGCGAAAATCATTGGTGTCGGGACCGGTGGTATGCGTCTGGGTACGGTTGCGAATATCACCATGATCGGGCCAGACAAGAGATGGAAGGTCACCGAAGACAGCATACGGTCACGTTCCAAGAACACACCCCTCCTGGGTAAAGAATTGAAGGGTCGTGTAAAGCAGGTCGTTATCAGGGGAACGCTTAAGTACTCGTCACGGGATTAACCGTCACCACAAAAAATATATAAATCCCACAACTGGAGTAGATTGTTATTCCAGGCGGACGCCAAAATTGCCGTCTACGATCTCACCGATAATTTTCGGTTTTAGAGGCTTGAAGTACCTCAAGTGTTTCTTGTCAATTACGACGCACATACCTATGCCCATGTTGAAAACATGATACATTTCCTCCTCGGGCACGCTACCCAACTTCTGGATCAGGCGAAAGATTGGTAAGGGCCGCCATGTTTTCTTGTTGATTATGGCTGAACACTTACGCGGTAGAATGCGCTTGAGGTTATCATAGAAACCTCCACCCGTGATATGCGCAAGTCCCTTCACGTATTTCAACCTCGGCTCGAGGTCTTTGCGGTATGACCGATGTACTTTGAGCAATTCACGGGCGAGCGTACACTTGAGTTCCGGGACATATGAAGAAAGACGGTATTTACGTAGCAACACACGACGGGCTAGAGAATATCCGTTTGTGTGCAGACCTGATGATTTCAATCCCAGTATTATGTTGCCCGCCTTGATGCGGTTCTTGGGGTCGAGATAATTCTTCTTGCTCACCTTGCCGACGATGAATCCAACCAGATCATATACTCCGTCCGGGTAAAACCGGCTCAGCTGGGCAGTTTCACCGCCCACCAGTGCCATGTTTTCTTTTCTGCATGCTTTAGCCAGTCCGCTTATGACATCGACCAGGATTTGCCCGCGTACCTTTGAGAAACCGACGTAGTCCAAGAAGAAAAGAGGTAGGGCGCCGGTGGTCAGTATGTCGTTGACACAATGGTTCACAAGATCGGCGCCGACCGTGTTGTGGATGCCCGTGGCACAGGCAATCAGAATTTTCGTGCCCACGCTGTCGCAGCTGCTGATCAGAATGTCGGTGCCAATGGCGTATACGCCCCCGAAAAGTCCAAACTCCGAACGTGCCCGGTCGCTGAATGTTTTGGTAACGTGCTTGCCGATACCTTTCCGGATCAAATTGAGGGAATCAATATCGACCCCTGCGTTCTTGTATAGCATGGGATATTCTATATATTCCTCAGGCAATTGCAAGGTTTCTGAAGAGGAATAGATTTCCAAAGATAACCAGCGGCTCTCAGCACGAGCAATTGACACGGAGTAGAATTGAGTTATACTTGCATGAACAAGAACGTAATGCATCATAGGGACAATTCTTTCATCAGGAGGAATTAGCATATGAAAAGTGACATTGAGATTGCCCAAGCAGCAAAATTGAAGCCGATCATGGAATTGGCATCAGGCTTCAAAATCCATGAAGACTGTGTTTTCCCCTACGGCAAGTACAAGGCAAAGATTTGCCTGGATGTATTCAAGAAGATTGAGAATAATCCGTTGGGTAAGCTTGTGCTGGTAACCGCCATTACTCCAACTGCGTACGGTGAGGGGAAGACCACAGTCGCCATTGGTTTGAGTATGGGTTTGAACAAAATGGGTAAGAAATCAATCGTTACTCTGCGTGAACCGTCTCTGGGCCCGGTATTCGGGATTAAAGGAGGTGCGGCGGGCGGTGGTTATGCGCAGGTTGTGCCAATGGAAGAGATCAATCTGCACTTCACCGGTGATATACACGCGGTGGGTGCAGCGCACAATCTTCTGGCAACGGTCCTGGACAACCATATCCATTTCGGGAACCCGTTGGACATCGATGAACGCGAGATCTATTTCACCAGAGCAGTGGATATGAACGATCGGAGCCTGCGCCGGATCGTGATCGGTCTCGGCGGTAGGGCCAATGGTCCGGCCCGTGAAGATAGCTTTATCATCACAGTTGCCAGCGAGGTTATGGCGATACTCGCGTTGTCTACATCGGTCCACGAATTGAAGGAGAGGTTGGGGAAGATCCTTATTGCTTCGAACATGAACCGCGACCCCGTGTTCGCGCGCGACCTTGGTGTGCATGGTGCCATGACGGCACTGTTGAACCAGGCGGTGATGCCTAACATCGCGCAAACGGTCGATCAGACGCCGGCTTTTATCCATTGCGGTCCTTTCGCGAATATCGCTCATGGCACTTGTAGTATTGTGTCGATGAAGCTTGCCCAACGTTTGTGTGACTACACAGTGGTTGAGGCCGGATTTGGCTCAGATCTGGGCGGCGAGAAGTTCGTTGATATTGTTGCCCGGAGTGGCAATATGAAGGTTGATGCTGCAGTGATCGTCGCAACGATACGGGCACTGAAATTACACGGCGGCGCGCCGGAAAAGGATATCCGGTCCGGAACGCTGGAGAATTTGAAGAAGGGATTGCCCAATTTGGGTAAGCATATTGAGAACATGAGAAAGCTCGGTTTGCCAGTGGTAGTGGCGATCAATGTATTTGAAGGTGATAGCCCGGAAGAAATACAGGTTGTGAAGGAATACTGCCAGGCGCAGAATACACTTGCTGCCGAGACCCGTGTCTTCACGAACGGTGCAGATGGTGCGCTCGAACTGGCTGAGGTGCTTGATAGAGTGACAAGTGAGCAAGAATCGATGATGAAACCGATTTATGATCTCGACGCTACGATCGAGGAGAAGATCGAGACAGTAGCCCGTGAGATATACGGTGCAGACGGCGTGAACTATACGACGCAGGCAGAAAGGCACATAAGGCGCATCCACAAATTCGGTCTCGATAAGCTGCCCGTGTGTATTGCCAAGACAAACAGTTCGCTGTCGGACAAGGCGAAGCTATACGGACGGCCTGAGAATTTCAAGATCACTGTTTCCGGCGTCAATATATCTGCTGGCGCCGGATTTCTGGTGCCCTTGGCCGGGGACGTGATGTTGATGCCGGGGTTGCCAAAGATACCAAATGCAACCAAGATCGACATAGATGAGAAGGGCGTGATTCACGGGTTGTCATGATGATGCGACGCCTCGTTGATACGAGGATTGATGATTGGTTGAATTGAGTGCGTGATGAAAGCGAATATTGGGACCTCGGGTTGGTATTACGAGTGGAATAAGGATAAAACCCTGGACTGGTATGTTGAGCATTCATCCTTGAATGCAATTGAACTGAATGCATCCTTTTACCGGTTCCCATTCCCCAATCAGGTTAAAGCGTGGGTGAAAAAGGGAAGCTCGCTTCGTTGGGTCATAAAAGTCAACCGCCTCATTACCCATCGTTTCAAGTTTTCTGAAAAAGCGGATGAGACATGGCAGAGATTCCTCAAACTCTTTTCCGCCATGAATGATCTGATCGATTATTTCCTGTTTCAATTACCGCCGAACATAACCAGCAACACAAGAGAAAAAGTAGCTGACTTCATACAACGAACAGGGATCGCTGAGAAATGTGCGCTCGAGATCAGGCATGACTCATGGTTCACTGCCGATTCGTTAGACTGGGCAAAATCGGTCGGCTTAACCTGGGTTTCGGTCGATGCGCCGAAGTTCACCAGGGATATCATAAAGACTTCAGATACTGTCTATTTGCGGTTGCACGGAAGGACCGATTGGTATCAGCACGATTATGCAAGCAGCGAATTGGAGGAAATCGCGGAACGCATTGTGAAAGCGAGGCCGAAGAATATCTATGTATTCTTCAACAATGATCATAGCATGCTCGATAACGCCCGAGATATGAAGACAATAATGGATAGACTGAAGGCATAGTATGCCCGCTAATTTGCCTCCCCAATACTTTGACGTAGAAAAGAAGTATCGCGAAGCGAAGGATTTGCGTGAGAAACTCGTATACCTGCAGGAACTGCTCGCGATTATTCCCAAGCACAAAGGTACTGAAAAACTGCAGGGTGAATTGAAAAGAAAGATCTCCAAGTTGAAGGACACGATCAGTAGTCAGAAGAAATCGGGAGGGACTGGTGGCGCTTGGTATCAGGTCGAGAAGCAGGGTGCCGG
>JASFEK010000071.1:0-8567 GCA_050124875.1 Caldifarciminota bacterium
CGAAAGGTCCTTGACCCTGATCTTTTATCCGGTATACACGTATCTTGCCGGCATGTTCACGCTGACCGCAACTGCCGTGTATACCGAGTCGGTAATTGCCCTGTGCGTACTCGTTGCGATCATCACCATGAATTTCATGAGCCCAAGGTTCTGGTGCCGCAATTTGTGTCCGCTCGGCGGATTACTCGCCCTGCTTTCCAAGATATCCCTTTTCAAGTTCCGGTTTCTTGAGGGCTGCACCGAGTGCGGTGTATGTGAAAAGATCTGCCCGACCGACGCCATTTGCATTGAGGCGCAGAAGATCGATTCCGGCGAGTGCATTGATTGCCTGCGCTGCCAATACGAGTGCCCGCAGCATACCTTGAAGTATCGGATATCGACCGCGCCGTCACGCGTCGACGTGAGAAGAAGGCAGATCATCGCCGCATTCGGCATGAGTGTCCTGCTCGCACCGCTTGCCAAGACGCTGCTCCACCGGAGATTACTGGGCCGCTTGATCCGTCCGCCCGGAGCCATCCCGGAACCGGATTTTCTGAACACGTGCATCCATTGCGGCAAATGCATGAAGGTATGCCCGACCAATGGACTACAACCCTGCATAATGGAAGCCGGGGTAAACGGACTCTGGACGCCCAGGCTCGTAGCACGCATTGGTGGCTGCGAGAAGAACTGCAATATGTGTGGCCAGGTCTGTCCGACCTCGGCAATCCGGCAGCTGCCGCCGGAAGAGAAGACCTATGCGAAAATGGGTACGGCGGTCATTGACCGGAGTCGCTGCATCGCCTGGGAACAGGACAAGGTATGCCTGATATGTGACGAGGCATGCCCGTACAATGCCATCAGCTCGCTCAACGAAACGATACGCGAGACGACCCTGCTCCGACCGTTCGTCGACGAGCGTATCTGCACGGGCTGCGGCTTGTGCGAAGCCAAATGCCCGATCGAGGGCCGGGCAGCGATCGAAGTATTCTCGATCGGGGAGGAACGCAAGCGCCGCGGCTCATACATTACCGAAGAAAAGGTCAGGCTCCGTGCTTGCGAGGATAAGGTCGAAGACATACCCTCGGGCTTCATAATCGACAATTGATCCCACTAATTCTGATTCTCATCAGCTTCGCCCAGAAGCAAATCGCGGACAATCCGGTTATCCTCGATGGCATAGACAGCCGCTACGCATCAGAGTACATACTGATAACGACCCCGGCTGGCATATACACTTTTGACCGCAACGCCCGAACCTGGAAGAGCATAACGACCGCCCACGGTCTGCCCGACAACAGAACGCGTATCGTCGGTCTGGATCAGGGAATCCTGTGGGTCGCCACAGAATCGGGGCTAGCCTCGGCCGACATCCGGCTCAACGACTGGCAAACATACACAATACCCGGACCGGTAACTGGTCTTGCCTTTGACGACAATTATGTCTGGGTCACGGGCGATTTCGGCCTGAAGAGGTTCGACAAGTACGTGGAAACCTGGGAAGACATTGCCGAGACGCCGGCCAATGACATTCTCTTTGACCAAACATACCTTTGGATCGCCACGCCCCAAGGCATTCTGCGCTATAACCCCGAATTCGAGAATATCGAAGACATGTACGCCGCGCCCAGACACGACTACTACTACATCATCGAGACCAGATCACTCATCTGGTTCATCGGCCATGAATCCTTTACCGCCTATGAGAAGACGAGCGAATCATGGTCTGAGTATCCGGCGCTTGAAATAACCGACTTCTCGGTCACCGGTGACTCGTTATTTGTTATCAGCGACAACAATGTATTACTGTACAACCCGGCTACAAACAGCTGGCAACCGTATGTCGAAGTCGAAGGCCTGGTAGGGGTCAATGGACTGTCGATCAGCCCCAGGGCATCGAACTTCCTGTCCTTTGCCACGGATCAGGGTCTAATCCTGTACGACTGGCAAGAAAAGACCCGTCAGATCTACAGCCGCGCTAACGGATTATACAACGATACGATCATCGATGTCTACGAGGCAAATGAGTTCATCTTCGCCATTGGCCAGGAAAACATCCAGTATTTGGACAAGAATACGGGTATCTGGCAGATCGAGGAGATCATCACGGCAAAAATACCCAGAGGCAAGGTCATTTACTATGACGAGGCCGGGCTGCATGCCAGGATCATCGATGACCTGGATGTACGACTGGAGGGAAGAGCATACTACTCTCTGTCTTCAATCGTGACCGACAGCGCAGTCTGGTCAGACTATTCGACGATGAACCTGCGGCTGATCGGCCAGCACGCGAGCAACCGCACGCTATCATTATATTATGACGACACAAACAAGGAAGATACGCTCTACGGTCTTGGCTACCGGGGGCTTGAGTCGGATTTCCTGTACCGCGCCAACGGTGGTTTTGTCGAGTCTGAATACTATGAGTTCGACCTCGTCCCCACCTACTCGACGCTCGGTGCCAATGTGCGGCTAAGGCACGATGCACACAGTCTCGTGTTACAAGGCGGTCAGCTGAAATCCAGTTTCCGAAATGATTTCTTCTACGGACGCTCGTTTGAAGAACACGACACGATACTCGACATTCAGCACTCAAAGAACGCATTCTACCGGATAAATGGTGGTCTGTTGATCGACCCGGCAGGTACTGATACGGTGTTTGTCGACGACCGCCAGCCCGCGACCAATGATCTCGATACCCGTGTCGGCTACACGCTCGCCGGCATAAGCGGTGACTTCGATCCTCTGGTCAACGGCCTGGACTATTTCATCGACTACCGCCGGCATTTCATTCAGTTGCTCAGTGCGGTCGGTGACAGCGCGATCGTGATCCTTAAGAGCAATGGTCAGGAGACCGTTGTTCAATCCGATTCGGTGCGCGGGAACATCATGGTAAACATCTACTCACTCGGTGCCGATATAATACCCGGTTCTTTCCAGATGAATATCATGGATACCCTTGGCCAATCCTATCCGTTGAGTGATTTTGGTATCGATAATGATTATGACGGCAGGGTGGATCCGGAATTCATCAACTATCGGTTGGGTTATCTCATCTTTCCGCAAACCCGGCCTTTCCCTGATGCGGTCTATGAGAGCGGCCTCAATATCTATCTGATGGATTATGAGTTTTCTACTCAATCAGTGTTCTACCGGCTCAGTGAACAACCCGTCCTCATCGGCAGTGAAAGAGTTTTCGTGGATGGCGAGCAAATGGTCAGGGAGTTCCACTACATAATCGATTATACCTCGGGCACAGTACTCTTCTTGAGTGAAGAAGCCGTGAATGATTTCAGCGAGGTCGAGATACAATACCTGTCAGTGGAACGAACACGCGATGACGTATTCTATTCAGCACAGCCAAACATAAAACTCGGTAGCAACATTAACCTGGCACCAGGCTATACGAAGCTGGTTGATGAACAATTGCTGCACCTGTCCGGGAAATATCAGACGATCGCCGATAACCGCTCGCTCATCTTCGTGCCCCAGGTGGCCGCCGACCAGGACCGCGACCTTGCTCATGACTATCAGCTCATCGCCAATTACCATGCGCTCACGCTGAATGCAAGATACCAGGGTTATTCAGAAGGGTTCAGATCCTTCGGGATCAGCAAACGCCGGTACGGCAACCTGAGGCACGGCGGGAATGTCTCTCTGGGATTAGAACCGTTCAACTATATAAGGCTCAATACAACTATCAAGAAGGAATCGCTCGTCGATTCCCTGGGGGCAGCAAACACCACTCAATACCTGTCCGGCCGCATCGACTATCTGAACCCGAAATTGCCCAATGGTTTTCTACTCGTGGCCAAGAACACACTACCTGATCATGACAAGGTGAGGCTGCAACTGAATGCGAACTACAACCTTGAATTGTCAGCAAACACAATAAAGATCAATTCGGTTGCCCGCCAAGATATGCTCACCTTCGGCACCAGCGAGAAGAAAACTTTCGAGTATATCCTGAACACGAATGTTGCCCTACAGATTCCCGTGCGCGCCGATGTCTATCTTCACGGCATTGACTTGTACGACAATGATCACCGCGATAAGGACGAAAGCGAAGCACGCCTCGCGCTGAATGTCGATGCCATACCTGGTCTGTATTACACGGGCAATTACCGGCAACGAAGAGTAACGTATTACCTGCCAGAATCCAAAGATGTGTCGATCACGCATTACCTTTACAACAACCTGAATATCGCACCCGGGCGTTGGTATGCACCGTTGAGCATCATCAATCTTTCGCTCGGCAACGGTGGCAATTTCGACGAATACCTCGACAATCTACCGCTCGATCGAGAGCTGTCTTCATTCATTTTGAAACCGGTGGAGGAAGCCATCGCGACGCTCGCTGATCTGCGTACGGTTTACGCCAAGGTTTACTTGACCCCGTTCTCCAATTTGAACATTCAATTGAAACGAGCCGTGAACCGCAGCGGCATGGCACGCTATGACCTACCAAGACTGAGAAAGAACATCGTCGACGAGGTGCGCGTCGACTATGAGCAAACACAGATCGGGTATCTCACCGCGGCCTACAACCGGACCGAAAACAGACTCTATCCGGTGCAGCTTTCACAGAATGTCTATACGGAATGGACAAAACCATGGACCGCAATGCTCCGGACCAAACTGACCGGGAATCTGAGAACCGACACCTATGAATACACGTCGGCTAAAACCACGGATACCGAGACGAACATCCGAATGGAAACCCTGCTGCGCTTCGGCCGCCGATCATATTTGAATGTGAGTCTGGCGGGGAGGCGTCAGGATAGACATACCGGCGGTATCACCAATTCCTTGTTGCCGGGCTGTGGTATTTATCTTAATCTCTTCGAATTCCTGTTCATGCAATTTGACTACGAGGCGAACATCATTGTCGATGGTGCAACCAGCCACCTATTGTCCTCAAAAATCACCGGGTCGTTCTAAACCCACGTGGAATAGGCAAACGTTGACAAAATATCGCCCTCCATTGGAGGATCTTTGACAGGTTGGTTTTGTAGACTTTCGCTCTTGCTTGACAGAATAAGCATAATAACTATAATTACGCAAACATTATAGGAGGTTACATGCGTTACGTTAAACTCGGTATACCAATCTTGATCATCATGGCCATGGTTCTGGGCTGTCCGAAAAAACAGGTTGTACAGCCGGTCGAGGAACCGGTAATCGAAGAAATCCCTGAAGAGGTTGTGGTCCCTGAAGAACCTGAACGACCGCCCTTTGAAATGGGCCGAATCTTCTTTGATTTTGACAAGTCCGATATCCGAGCCGATGCTGCGGAAACATTAAAGAGAAACGCCGCGATGCTGGAGCTCTATCCCGCAGTCAACATCACCATCGAGGGACATTGCTGTGAGATCGGTACAGCCGAATACAACCTTGCTCTGGGTGAACGCAGGGCCAAGGCAGCATATGAATATCTAACCATGCTGGGCATAGACCCGATGCGCCTCGCCACAGTCAGCTACGGAGAAGAGAAACCGCTGGACCCGGCTGACCTCGAGCAGAATCGGAGATGCGAGTTCAGGAGACGATAACCAGTCATCCCTCATAGCTAACATGTCAACGAAGAGAATATTACAGGCAGTAATTCAGGCATCGGTCTTCATGCTGCTAGCCTTGGCGGGCACAGGGTGTTTGAGCCGGCAGCGGTTCAACAATTACAACTGGCAGCTCGACAGCTTGCGCTACTACACCAGGAAATTGGACAGTCTGCTCGATGCACAGGCTACTGAGCTGAAACAACTGCGCATCGACCTCTATACCAAAACCAGTGAATTGTCTCAGAAGTTTGACATGCTAAACTCCCGGCTGGGTGAATCAGAAACTCAGATCACCCAGCTGTCCAAGAAGTTGGGCCCGCAGCAAGAGGTTGTTTCCGATTCGGCCGCGATGGCACAGATTAGTCCGGAAACCCGTCTGCTCTATGAGTCTGCTTACAAGGACTATGTCAAGGGTAACTACCAAGAAGCGATCGCAGGCTTCCAGGCATATCAAGAAGAAGCCCGCGATGGACCACTCGTGGATAATGCACTCTACTGGACTGGTGAATCCTATGCTGCGCTCGGTCAACTGCAGAGGGCAGTCAATGCATTGCAGGAGTTGGTAAATAAGTATCCAAACAGTCCGCGCGTTCCAACCGCTCTCTACCGCATGGGCATTATCTACGAGGAAGGAAAAGACATGCGGACCGCACGCTTCTACTACAATCAAGTGGTCAGGGAATTTCCGAACTCACCTGAAGCAGCCCTTGCCCGGAGCAAATTGCAGTAGCCGTGAACATTTTCAGGATCTTCCTAGAATCGAGCCTTGCCGCGCAGATCATAATGATCGTCCTGGTGATCTTTTCAGTATGGTCATGGGCGATCTTTTTCAAGAAGCTGTTCGACTTTGCGAGGTTGAAACGCCAAACCAAGAAATTCCTTGCGACCTTCCGCTTTCGTAAGGAAATGAAGGAATGGGACAACCTGGGTTACCAGCTGAATGATAACCCGTACGGCCGGGTCCTCACCAGCGGTCTGGAAGAATACAAACGGCTCAAGGTGAGGGTCAGCGCTCATCTAATGCACCTCGAACAACACAAGAAGGACGGCGGCGGCATCAGCGAACTCGCCGATAATATCCGCCTGGCAATGGAAAGGACGAAGATGAGCGAGATCGCACAGTTAGAAGTGTCGATGCCTATCCTGAGTACGTTCGTGAGCGTCAGTCCATTCCTCGGGTTACTGGGCACAGTTTGGGGTATCATGGAGGCTTTTCTGGAAATACGCGCCCGTGGTTCGGCACATATCACAATCGTTGCGCCGGGAATTTCTGATGCCTTGATCACAACTGTTTACGGGTTGCTCGTGGCGATCCCCGCGCTCATATTCTATAACATATTCAGGAGCCGGGTCAATAACTACAGTGATGAACTGGACAATTTCATAAGTGAGATCTATGCGTATCTGCGCAAAGAGCTCATGATAGTTTCGCAATGACCAATAAAAACCTGATTTCTGAAATCAATATGACCTCACTGGCTGATGTCAGCATCACGCTACTCGTAATATTCATAATCACCGCGCCGATGATGACCCCGGGCATCGACGTTGACCTGCCCCGCACCGATGCTTCCTTGCCCCACGACGAAGAAGGGATCACGGTTTCTATTAATAATGACAAGGAGATTTTCGTCGACAATGATCAGGTGGAAATCGACGCATTCGCGACAAATATTAAGCAAATCCTTGCTAAAAAGCCCCCCGGTATCATCATCTACTTGCGCGCAGACAAAGAGGTTGACTATGGCTTTGTCGTGGAGATCGTGGGCAGGATGCGCAAGGCAGGGGTCACGGAGCTGGGTCTGGTCGCCGAAATTCCGCCTGAATGAGCCGCTTTCACGTTTTTTCGATCTCCCTGCACGTCCTGCTCTTCGCGGCAATTTTCATCTCAGGCCGTGCCCATTTCAAGCCCATACCCAAAATCGACGTGATCAAGGTCAGCCTCGCACCTCTGCCCCAACCGAAGATAATCCAGGAAGAGACCCCTACGGAAATCGAGGCGCCGGTCGAGGAAAAAGTAGAAGAGAAGACACCGCCGAAAAAGGAAGCCGAGAAGACCGAACCAGCCAAGAAGCCGCCTGAAAAAAAAGCCAAGGAAGTGGTCAAGAGGGGCCTGCCCGATATCAAACCGAAGGTCTATACGGGAAGCGGTCGTGGCTTCACGTATTCCTACTATCTGAATATTCTGTTGAATAAGATCGGCAAGAACTGGACCAATCCGTTCAAGGGCAAGAATGTAGTAATGAAGAGTATTATTTACTTCGAGGTCGACAAGAACGGCCACATCTACGGTGTCCGCCTTGAAGAGGATTCCGGCAATAATCTATATAATGAAACTGCAATGCGCGCCGTAATCGTCACCAAGAAACTACCGCCGCTGCCCGATGAATTCGCTGACGACTATCTCAAGGTCCATCTGGAGTTCCTGACTGCCCAGTGAGATCGATAGTCATTTCATCCATACTCATCACTGTCTTCGCATGCGCCCAGGATGTTTACCTCCGCCTGACCGATTACGGTGGCGGTAAAATAAACCTGGTTGTCGAGAGGTTTTCGGTCCAAGCCTCGGCACGGGACGAGCTGAACCGCAAGGTCGGCGTGATCGAGGATGTTATCAAGCACGACCTGGAGTATTCATTGTATTTCGATATTTTCGAAGACACGAGCCTGGTGCCAGAAGGCAGCGCACAAGGTGTCATACTCAAGGGTGTTGCCGGAGGTGAAGAGCTCACCATAAGGTTGGAGGATTTCGAGACCAGAGAAAAAATCTCCGAGCGTGTCTACACCATTGATGAGGCTCTCCGAAAAACCGCACATATCATTGCCGACGATGTTATCAAAATCCTGACCGGTGAGACCGGCATCTCTTCAACCAAGATCGTATTCTCATATAAGACCGCAAAGGGAAAAGAAATCGCGCGGGTTGATTATGATGGGTACAATTTCACCCGTATCACGAATACGGGAAACATCAGTCTGTTTCCGACTTACGCCCCTGATGGCGGTCGCATATTATTCTCAACATATGCC
>JASFEK010000072.1:0-8451 GCA_050124875.1 Caldifarciminota bacterium
CACCCCGGTCATTAAAGAGGTTAACCAAAACGCGGTGTAGAATGGTTGCACCGACCTGTGACTTGATGTCATCGCCCAGTACGGGAAGTCCCTTTTCACTGAAACGCTTCTGCCAGTATTTCTCACTGGCGATGAACACGGGAATGCAGTTGATAAATGCGCACCCGGCAGTCAGGACTTGCTCAACATACCATTTTGTTGCCTCTTCACTGCCGACCGGAAGGAAATTGATCACCACGTCGGTCTTTGTTTCACGCAGCAGACCGACGATGTCCGCGGTTGGACCAGGCGCTTTCTGAATGATCTGAGACAAGTAGTAACCCAGTCCGTCATGAGTCATACCCCGGACCACGGGCACATTCAATTTTGGCACGTTGCAGAACTTGTACGTGTTATTCGGCTTGGTGTAGATCGCTTCTGCCAGATCCTTACCCACCTTGTTTTTGTCAATATCAATCCCAAAAGAAAACTCGATATCACTAATGTGATAACCTCCCAAACGGGTATGCATTATCCCCGGGATAATAGCTTGCTCCTCGGCATTCTTATAGTAGGTGATTCCCTGAACTAAACTAGAAGCGCAGTTACCGACGCCAATTATCGCGACTCTAACTTTAGCCATTAGTCCTCCTTAGCGTAATTCTACATTTTTTCATGGGAAAGTCAAGATTGACAACAGAGACATTATGAATATTATTAATTTGCTCGCAATATCGAACGTTACGTTGCACGATTAAGTTCTATACAAAATCAGGTAGAGAATATTCAAAGGGGAGGTTAGATGGCAAGAATACTCAGCGGTAAGGAATTGGGTGAGAAAATGCGCCAGGAGATGAAAATCGAGGTCAGTGCACTCAAGGAAAAGCATGATCTTGTTCCATCTCTGGCCGTGGTGCTAGTTGGTGATGATCCAGCATCACTATCATACGTAAAGGGTAAGGAAAAGGCCTGTGCCACTGTTGGCATCAATGTCACAAAGCACAAATTCGATGCTGATTACCCGGAGGACCGCCTACTCAAGCTGATCAGTGACATGAACCAAGATCCCATGATCCACGGCATCCTGGTCCAACTGCCACTGCCACGACACATCAACGAAGAGAAGGTATTGTACGCCATTGATCCGGACAAGGATGTTGACGGCTTCCATCCGATCAATGTGGGGCGACTCATGATCGGCGCGCCTGGTTATATCCCGGGCACACCGCACGGCATTCAACAAATGCTGCTCCGCAACGGCATTGAAATTGCGGGAAAACACGTGGTCATTGTTGGACGCAGCAACATCGTCGGCAAACCTCTGGCCCTGCTCCTTATCCAGAAGAAAACCGGGGCGAATGCGACAGTGACGATTTGTCACACCGGGACGAAGAACATGGGTGATATGACAAAACAAGCCGACATCCTGGTCGTCGCGGCGGGACGGGCACACACCGTGAACGCCGATATGGTCAAGCAAGGCGCGGTGGTCATCGATGTCGGGGTCAACCGGGTCGAAGACAGCACCAAGAAGAGCGGGTACCGATTGATCGGCGATGTTGAATTCGAGGAAGTCAGTGCCAAGGCAAGCGCAATATCACCGGTACCGGGCGGCGTCGGACCAATGACCATAACCATGTTGCTCCATAACGTAATCCAGGCGGCAAAAAGCCAGAATGGCATAGATCAATGACGCTCGGCTTCAAGACAATCGATTATGACCCTAGCCGGAATGAGATAACGATTCTGGACCAAACGCGATTGCCCGAACATGAAGTGTATATCAAGCTCAATACCGCTAAGGATGTATACGACGCCATCAAAAGCATGAACCTCCGGGGCGCGCCTCTCATCGGCGTTGCCGCGGCTTACGGCTTGGTATTGGCAGCATACCGAGGCAATGCACAGGAGATCACCCGGGCCGGTGATTTGATCCGGTCAGCACGTCCCACGGCCGTGAACCTATCATGGGCAATAGAACGCTTGTATAACAGAATGCAGCAGGCCGAGAACCTGTACGAGGAACTACTGGACGAAGCACGTAATATCGAAAAAGAAGACCAAGAAGCATGTCAGAAAATCGGCGCGCTCGGTGCTGAGCTGATCCAGGGCCATTATCAAATAATGGTACACTGTAATGCCGGCGCGCTGGCTACAAGTGGCATCGGAACCGCATTAGGCATAATCTACACGGCTCAGCATCAAGGCAAAGACATAAGTGTGTATTCAAATGAAACGAGGCCACTGCTCCAGGGCGCCCGGCTGACTTCATGGGAATTGACCAAGAATGGAGTCGAGACCTATACAATCTGCGACAGCATGGCGGCCACGTTCATGCCCAAAATGGACATGGTGATCGTAGGTGCCGACCGTATCGCCCTAAACGGCGACTTCGCCAACAAAATCGGCACCCTGGGTGTGGCGATCATCGCTGCTCATTATCATGTACCCTTTTACGTTGCTGCGCCGATATCGACGTTTGACTTCACCATCAGGTCGGGAGAACAGATTCCCATCGAAGAACGGCATGAAGACGAGATCAGGAGATTCCATGACAAGAGAATCGTAGCGAGCTCGGCAAGGATCTGCAATCCTGCATTTGATGTCACGCCTGCTGAACTGATAACTGGAATAGTCACTGAAAAGGCAGTAGTCAAACCGCCCTACGCTCAGAACATCGCCAAACTGAAATAGCTAGGGCAACCCAATGCCATGAACGCAAATCGTGACCGATAATGCTATATTTACTGCTGCTATTAGGTTATGATTCACTCCCTCCATTACCTGACCTTTCTAAAATCACCCTGCCCGAACCAGTGCCTTGGGTACAACCACAAGAAAGAGGATTGCTCCTCAATGGTTATGCAGGCCAATATAACGGTACCGCACTCGATCTGGACCTAAATGTATTCCGCGCGCGCGGCCAGTTCGAGAGGCTGAATGACTGGGATGATACGGACATAGGAAGTGCTGAGATCGCCGCAAACATAATTCTGCCGCGCATCTGGCTCAAACCGCAATGTAATATCCGGCACCTGCGAAGAGACGACCGATACACGCAGATCAGGCCGGGGTTCGGGATGCAGGTGTTCACACGGCCGTTTGTCGCAGCTGGTAAGTTCTACTACAGCCGCTGGCTGATAAACGACGCAGCGGATTATGAAGCGACCGGAGAAATGACTTTGATCTTCGACCGTATAGACTATTTCCCCAGCTTGGTCATGCGCGGAATATACACCGACGAGGAATTGAAACCCAGTCTCTATGCCCAGCTCCACATAGGCGGCTTTCATATCGAGTTGGGTTCACCGGTTGTTACTGGCTTCCCCTCGCCCATGGCGGAAATTGCATATTCAGACCCGTGGATCAAAGCCAAGGCCGCGGTTCAGACAGGCGTCAAGCATAACACACTCGATGAATATTTCCGACCTGAGTTGCCAACCAGATACCGAATTGACGTTCCGGCTGAGACCATCAAGGTAGCCGTAGACATGGACGTGACTCTGAACCTCCGTAATCAAAGATTTACGGTGGGCGGCGCCTATAAGGAATGGTTGTACCGTCTGAACATATCAGAGAACTACGAAATCTCCACGACCAGGGACGTTAGAGAAACGAGTTTGATGATATCGGCGCGCAACAATCTTCGGTTCGGCAATATTGACCTGCACAACGTGCTCAATGTCCAGTATAATAGGAGCGACAGTGCGATCGCTTTTCTGCCGGATATCGGTATTACTGACACATTCGCGGTTAACATCAATGGTCTGGAATTAGCCACCGATCTACTGTATCTTTCACAGAGAAGCGGCGTTGGTAAATCATTCGGCCGCTATTACGTATTGGGCGCCCAAGCAGGTTTCCGCGTGAAATTCCTGAAACTGTACTTGGTGGTACACAACATCACCAATGAAGAATCCGAGATCTATGACGATTATTTCTTGACGGGCAGAAAGTATGCCGGAGGACTGGAAATCAAACAGTCCTTCTGAAGTAATTACTATCTAGTCAACTTCCCCACGACATAACTATACAATCGCGTGTAACACACGCATCATCTGATTATGGATCTTGCCGTTCGTGCCAAGAACCTCGTTACCGTAGATATCAAATCTGTGGCCAGAGAAATCGGTTATGCGCCCGCCCGCTTCGCTCAAGATCAGTGACCCGGCTGCCTGATCCCAAGGTGATAGTTTCAATTCCCAGTAACCATCGAACCGTCCACATGCCGTGTAACACAAATCAAGTGCTGCGGAACCAAGCCTTCGCACGGCCCGGGCGCGGACCGCGAAGCTACTGAATTGACGCAGGTTATTTTCCTCACTTCTGCGGATGTCATAGGGGAATCCGGTCACCAGTAGACTACGGTCCAACTTACGCGTCGCTGAAACGTGAATTCTCCTGTCATTGAGACGTGCACCACGGCCCTTCAAGCCTGAAAACATTTCGCCACGGTTTGGATCATATACAACCCCCAAGGCGATCTGGCCCCGGACCTCAAGGGCGATGGAAATTGCCCAGATCGGCAATCCGTGTGCAAAGTTCGTCGTGCCGTCAAGCGGGTCAACTATCCACCGGAAAGGCTGATCAGTTTGATGATCAACATCTTCCTCGCTCAGGATTCCGTAATTCGCGTATTCCTTTTTCATATCACGTAGGATCAAGCGCTGGGCTTCGCGATCGAACTGAGTGACCAGGTCGACCTCACCTTTGAAGGAAATGCTTTTACGTCGGTTCGCCTTCTGCGCAATCCTGTCCCCCACTTTCCGAGCGAGCCCCTCGGCGAAGGCGAGTGCCTTTGCCATTTGAACGGCGGGTAGTTTCCTCATTGAATAAACAGCGTACTAATCGCCTAACGCTTGCATCGCCTGCAGTGCTTCAATATTCTGGTTCACGTCCTGATCGTCCGGTAGAAGATCCCGTGCCTGTTCCCACAGGCTGAGCGCATGTGCTCTATCGCCCTGCGCCAAGCAGATGTGCCCCAGGTTCACGAGCAGCGAATGGTCGCGTTTTTCATCTGGTATCTGCTCATAGTATTCACGCGCTACGCCGTATACGTTCAACCGGTAGTAGAGATCAGCAAGGTTCCTCATCACAACCGGGTTATCGGGTTTTACCGCCAAGATATCGCAATAGAGCTTCTCGGCATCCTCGTACTCTCCTGTGCTCACATACAGTAAGGCGAGGTTGTTCTTCACCATGATGGATCGGGGGAATTTTCCGAGGGCTTGCCGCAACCAGCCAACTGCTTCTTCTATGTTACCCTTCTTTTCGCTGATCCGTGCAAGATAGATAAAGGGCGTAGCTGCATGTCCGTAAAGATGAAGGCTCTGTTCAAACAGTCCAGCGGCTTCATTAAGATCACCCCGGTTGTAGTGTGTGATCGCAAGATTCAATATTACCTTGGAATTGTCCGGATCGATCGTCTGCGCCTGGTTCAAGTACTGCAGAGCATCGTCATACCAGCCCATTTTGTTACACAGATAGCCAACATTGATCAGTATCGACAGCCGCTCTTCGATCTCCAAGGCCGCATCGAGGTTTCGCTTCGCCTCAGCGTGGTGTTCGCGCATCATCTCGATCAAGCCGAGATAGAAAATCGCCTCAGCATTATCTGGTTCATTATCGAGCACCTTCTTGAATTCACGTTCGGATTCGTCATATTTGCCCGTCTTGTAGAGCGCGTAACCAATATTCTGGTACTCTGTCATGCCACTTGGTTCGCGTCGGGCCTCGGTGGGCTTCTTGGGCTTTTCAAGAAAACCGGCTGCGAGCAGCACGTAGACTGCTTTGCAGGCCTCTTGAAAATCCAAGCCTGACCTTTTTATCACCTCACCAATGCTCCTAGAACCATCCACTCCTTCCAAAACTCTCCCCTCAGGGGGTTCAAGACTCGCCGCATCACGACCCTCGCTCCGGACAAGTACGATGTCCTTCGGCGGTATATTGTTTTCTATTTGCTGCCAATCCGAGACACGCCTAGCCGAGGTTAGTAATAGCTGCTGTGCTGACAGGTCAATGGTGAATTCCTCGGACCCGGGTAGAAGGTTTTCCTCGAAATTGAAGAATCCGCTACTCCATGCCAACATCTCATATATGGTTGTCTCTATTTGTTGTCGCAGTTGCCCTTCCAGATCCTGTTTCGATATTGCCCCTAGTTCGATCAGTATCTCGCCGACCCTTTTCCGCTTTTTCTTTTGCAGCCGTAATGCTTCGTCCAGTACATTTCTTTTGAGCAAATCATTATCGATCATCGTATCGAACAGACGGACGTTGCGGTTCAGGATCGTTGCATATATGATGCGGCCATCCTTTAGAAAAATGTTCCCAAAATTTCTCCGGTCGGTGACCGACAGGCAACCCGATTTCAGTGAGTACGCAAGAAGCTTTATGACTTCGGGCAACGATGCTTCAACCAACGATCCTTTTATCGCCAGACTATCCTCCTGTCTCTTCTAATCCATTGTCTTATCAGAACTTCTCCTCAACCAGTTCTTCGGGTCCATCTGGCATCATGTATCTACCTTCATCCGCGCTATCGACCGGATCGTGTGCTAGCAGCAAATCCGCGCTGAGGATCTTCACCGGCCCATTCTCAGTCTCCTCGATCGAGACGTCGCCCTCTCCAGAAGCGCTCTCGCCCGGCAAACCAAGTGGTATCACAGGTGATTCTTCCTGGTCAGAACTCTGGACATAATAGTCAATATCATAGAACGAATCAAATACAGGCATTTCTCTCCCGCGGAGTTCGGCCGCCTTGCACGGTGCATGCTTTTCTATATACTCCAGGGCAACATCGGCCGAAGGTTTACCCAGCTCTATGCTCACGCCTCTATCCATAATGCTCTCTACGCGCTCGGGTAGGACTTCCTGAATCGGCGTAGAACCAATGAAAACCTGCTTATTCGATTGCAGACAGATCTCGATCACAGTCATGATACTATTCAAACGCGATGCTTCCTGCAGGACCGAATGGAAATCATCGAGAACCAACACATCATTACTTTCCATATCGCTAATACTTACGGTTACGTCTTCACCTGCCATATCAAAGAACGCAACCCTCTTCATTCGAGAAATCAGGTCATCACTGATCGCCTCAAGAAAATGCGTCTTACCTGTCCCCCGCACCCCAAAAACAAAGCACGGGTTATGCTCACCGAGGTTCTCCAACACCTCATCATGATAGGTGCTCCAGGCCTCACGGTTGCATGCACCGAGGAAGTATTCGCTGAATGTCCTGTTGATCTTGACATCCTTTTGGTCCTCTTCTGATGGTGTGAGCAACATTTCAATTTCCTTGACTTTCCCAGGATCAAAGATCAACGATTCGATATGCATTGTCTCGATCCGATCATCGCCGGGCGATCGATCATAGAAAATCCTCTGCAGTGCGATCAACTTATATACCTTTTCCAGAAAATCA
Source organism: Caldifarciminota bacterium (assembly GCA_050124875.1). Taxonomy (GTDB): domain Bacteria; phylum Hydrothermota; class Tepidihabitantia; order SM23-42; family SM23-42; genus SM23-42. Next base: position 7,406 of record JASFEK010000072.1, read on the forward strand.
TCATATGCTTTGCCTAGCTCAGCCCCTCCGTGTTGCATGGCATCCTTGAGCAATGATATATCAAATCCCTTTGCTTGCCACGCAGACATTTTTGTCTCATACTCTCTCCGTAACGCAGAACGTTCAGTGCTGGCCAACCGCCATATGTCTTCACTTTTCAGCGTACCCAGTACTAATGGTACTGCGCAGACCTTTCTCTTGGGATAAAAATCCGCCAGTATTGTCCTTAGTGTCTCTTCGTCCCGTGGAATATCGCCCAGAGAGGTAAAAGTCACGAGACGGTTGATCATATTGACGATGGTTTTAATCGAACCTGTTCCGACCTGCGCCAGAGTCTCCGCGAGATCATCGGGAAGGATGATGCCCGCCTCTTCTGCCTTCTTCTTGATCAACGCTGCCTGGTCTTCGCGCATGGCGGGTTGAAGGTTACAGATCAGCCCACTCTCGATCAAGGCACACAGGGTGGGACTGAATCCACCGATATTTTGCGGAGCATCATTGGCCGATAAGCACACCTGTACGTTCTCTCCGACCGCACGCTCGATCATCTCAAGTAATCTTGCCTTGTATGCTTCGTTGATCGTGTGGATATCGTCAACGATCAACGGGGAATCGAATGACGTACTCTCATCAAGCTGTTTCTCAAGTTCCTTCACTGACAGAAAGAGTGTCGTGCGTTTCTTGCTCAATTCACTATCGATCGCCTTTAACAAATGGGTCTTACCTAAGCCCTCAGCACCGTATATATAGAATGGATTGAAAACTTCGCCCGGCAACTCGATTATCTTCTTAGCCGCCAGGAACGCAACCTCGTTTCCTTTATGTGTATAGAAATCTTCTAGTGTATAGCTATGACTCATACCTCATTTTCCAGAATCCTTACTGCTTCGCCGCAGAAATCACGGGATGCAACTTTCACAAGACCAGGCAATGTCCGATCATCAAAGAGTGTAACCAACAGATAATCGTCATTGATGCAAGCGTAGTACATACTCGCATTCACACCCTCTTGCAGGAAACTGGAAAACTTCTTGTCGCCCACGATG
>JASFEK010000073.1:0-8304 GCA_050124875.1 Caldifarciminota bacterium
ATTTCTCTATGAAAATCGTCGGATTACCAAACGTAGACCGCGCCTCATTCATGGCCTGTTTCATGGAACTCATCAGTTCTTTTCCATCCGCTACCACGCGCATGCCTTTACCGCCACCACCGCCCGCCGCCTTTATCAAGACTGGGAAACCGATCCCTTCAATGATCTTGGCGGCTACTGCCTCTTTATCCACGGCACCGTCACTGCCCGGGATGACTGGTATCCCCGCCTTGGTCATCGTCTTCTTTGATGCGATCTTATCGCCCAAGAGTTCTATGGCCTTCGCTGTCGGACCAATGAACACAATCCCTGACTCTTCGCAGGCGCGCGCAAATTCGGTGTTCTCGGCAAGGAAACCGTAACCAGGATGCACTGCCTCTGCTCCGGACCTCTTTGCGACATCGATGATGCTATCAATCTTTAAATAACTCTGGGTGGCCGGCGCAGCTCCAAGGTAATATACCTCATCGGCATAGCGTGTATGCAGCGAATTCCGGTCCGCGTCTGAGTAAACAGTCACCGAAGCGATATTCATTTCGCGACATGCCCTCAGCACGCGAACCGCGATCTCCCCGCGATTTGCGACTAATATCTTCTTAAACATAAATCCTCATAAAGGGTCACGTATATCGTTCGCCCGTAAGGAGACCCGTTCAAAGATGACGTCTATCGTCCCCGAATACTTAGCCGTTGTACACCAGACGATACGGGCATCATAACCGCAACCCACTAATGTTCCCCTTTTGTCAGAGTGGTATATTCCCATGTTTCTTGGGTGGATTCCTATCCCTCTTGTTCTCGATCATTTCGAGCGCTTCGATGATCCGTGGCCGCGTTTCCGACGGCTTTATTACTGCATCAATATATCCCTTGCTTGCGGTTACAAAAGGATTCGCAAACTTCTCAGTGTACTCGTCCACGAGTTTCTTCTCAAGCGCCTTTGGGTCCTTTGCTTCCTTCAGTTCTTTTCTGTAGAGAATCTTCACCGCGCCTTCCGGGCCCATGACTGCAATCTCAGCACTCGGCCAGGCAAAGTTCACGTCGGCGCGGGTATGCTTGGAGCTCATAACACAGTAAGCGCCGCCGTATGCCTTGCGTGTTATGATGGTGACTCGAGGTACCGTTGCCTCGCAGAATGCGTACAGAAGCTTTGCCCCGTTCTTGATCACACCGCCCCATTCCTGAGCAGTACCCGGTAAGAAACCCGGGACATCCACAAAGGTGACGATGGGTATATTGAAGCAGTCGCAGAATCGCACAAAACGTGCGCCCTTCATGCCGGAATTCCTGCCCAGGACACCGGCCAGCACAGCGGGCTGATTGGCCACGATACCGACCGCGCGGCCATTGAAACGAGCGAAACCCACGATCAAGTTCGGCGCGAAATGCTTGTGCACCTCAAGGAAATCTCCATTATCAACCACCCTCTTTATCACCTCATGCATGTCATATGGTTTATTCGTGCTTTCTGGTATTACTGAATCCAGTTCCCGATCCACCCGGTTGGCGTCGTCGGTCGGTTCTACTGCCGGTGCATCCTCAAGGTTGTTTTGAGGCATGAATGCCAGCAGGTTCTTAATCAAATCAAGACACTCCACCTCTGAATCCACGGCGAAATGAGCGACTCCGGATTTCTCATTGTGCACCATCGCTCCACCCAATTCATCATAGGTAACGTCTTCGTGGGTCGCTGCCTTTACTACATCAGGGCCGGTCAGGAACATATAGGAACCCGAAGCCATGATTATGAAATCGGTCATTGCCGGCGAATACACAGCACCTCCAGCGCAGGGTCCCATAACGGCTGAGATCTGAGGCACAACACCCGAGGCCAGAACATTTCTCAGAAATACATAGGTGTAGCCAGCGAGGCTGTCCACGCCCTCCTGAATCCTCGCGCCACCTGAATCCTTGAGGCCGATTATCGGACAACCCATTTTCATCGAGAGATCCTGTAGTTTCACGATCTTCTCCGCATACGCGAGCGAGAGCGAACCGCCGAAAACCGTAAAATCCTCCGCAAAAATGCAAACCCTGCGGCCATTGATCTTCCCGTAGCCGGTGATCACACCATCACCTAGGATCTTGTTCCTTTCCAATCCAAAATCAGTGCAGCGATGGGTCATGAATTTATCGGTTTCCCTGAACGAACCCTCATCGAGCAGCAGATCAATTCGTTCGCGGGCGGTCAACTTGCCTTTATCGTGTTGAGCCTTGATCCTCTTCTCCCCGCCACCGAGCAATGCCTGCTTCTCGAGTTCTGCAAGATGCTTTAGCTTATCTTCAATCTTCATCCGTCCTCCCGCAATAGGGGCAAACCACAAATCTCAAATTCCAAGGAATTCATACTTGTCCGAGCGCTCTTACTTTGATGGTGCCTTCTTCTTCATTTATATAGGCAAATACGATTTTTGGATCATGCTCAAAGACGAGCAGCCAATTATCTTCTACCGCGTGTTTGATAATATCCTTTTTCGTTTCCAGCAGCTCGCCCGGATACATGTCAAAACCGGTCATATAAGGAATTCTCAAATGACAGGTCGTAGGGATAACATCCCCCAGGTAAAGGGCTTGGTTTCCTTTACTCGAGATGAATACTGATTGGTGCCCTTGTGTATGACCACGAGTCACCATGGTGCGCACACCCGGGGTGACGGCGTGGTCGCCCTCGACCAACTGAACCTGCCCTGCCTGTTCAAGCGGCAGGAAATCACTAATACGGTAGCTGGATTTCGTCTTCTCATTGGGCTGCTGCGCGTTTTCCCACTCAGCCTTCTGGATGATATATCTGGCATTAGGAAAAGCCGGCACGTATTTACCGTTCATCTTCACTGTATTGCCACCGCAGTGGTCAAAGTGAAGATGAGTATTGATCACGAAATCAACATCTGAGGGCTGAATATTCAACGCGCTTAATGACGTAAACAAATTCTGGTTCCGTTCGGTCCTGTATATCTCCTTCGACCGCTTGCTGAACTTTTCCCCCAAACCTGTATCCACCAGCACTATATTGTCCGGAGTTCTGATGAGCAGGCAGTTGAGTGAAAGTCTGATCCTGTTCTCCTTATCGGAGGGGGTGAGTTTGCTCCAGAGAACCTTGGGCACAGCACCGTACATCGACCCGCCATCCAGCCAGAAATGTCCATCAGATATCGCGTTTAGTTCGAAATCACCAAGCTTCATTGACGGTCGATAGGGAGCATCTATTTATTTTTCTTCTTAGCTTTTTTCGGTCTTGCTTTCTTCAGCTTACGCTTCTTGGGTTTACCCGTATTCGCTCTTATCCATTTCACGATATCGGTCGTCGGCGTCCCTGGGCCAAAGAGCTTGCTCACACCCATACGTTCCAGCTTCTTCATGTCGTCGGCCGGGATAATGCCGCCGCCGATCAATATGATGTCGGTTGCCTTCTTCGTCTTCAGTAATCTCAATATCTTCGGGAATATCGTCATATGTGCACCGGACAAGATGGAAAGCCCCACGACATTGACATCCTCCTGTATCGCAGCTTCTACGATACTCTCACATGTCTGATGCAATCCCGTGTATACAACCTCCATCCCTGCATCGCGTAGTGCAGCAGCCACGACCTTAGCCCCGCGGTCATGGCCATCCAGGCCCGGTTTACCAACCAAGACACGAATCTTACCATCCATAAAACCTCCCTACAACAGTAAATTCGAATCTCGAAATTCGAATCTCGAAATTTCTAAAATATGATCGGTTCATGATACACACCAAACTCTTCTTTCAATGTGCTGCACATTTCGCCCAATGTCGCGTATGCGCGAACGCAAGCAAGAATTCGGGGCATGATATTTTCACCGCTGCGTGCCGCTTCGCGCAACGCCCGCAGTCCTTGTTTGACCTTCCGGTTGTTACGCTCCCTCTTTAGCTTCCGGAGCTGTTTTAGCTGGAATTTCTCCACTGCGGGCGGTATCTTCAGCACTTCGATCTCGGGTCTATCTTCTTCCTCAAAGACATTAACACCGATATGATACTTCTCTTTCTTCTCCAGCGCCTTCTGATATTGATAAGCGCTACGCGAAATCTCTTTCTGAAAGAATCCCTTTTCTATAGCCTTGATCACACCACCCAGCTTATCAATCTTTTCGAAATATTCGTAGGCGTGCTTTTCCAGTTCACTGGTCAATTCCTCAACATAGTACGATCCGCCCAGCGGATCAATTGTATTGGCCACTCCGGTTTCATATGCGAGCAGCTGTTGAGTGCGCAACGCTATTTTCACTGCCTTCTCAGTGGGCAATGCATAGGTCTCGTCCATGGAATTCGTGTGCAAAGACTGGGTACCCCCGAGCACCGCCGAAAGCGCCTGATAAGCCGTACGCATGATGTTGTTCTCGGGCTGCTGCGCGGTAAGCGTGCAGCCTGCAGTTTGCGTATGAAAACGCACCAAACAGGATCGTGGGTCCTTGGCATTGAAATGCTCACGCATCATCCGTGCCCATATACGACGTGCCGCCCGATACTTGGCAATCTCTTCGAAGAAATCAAGATGGGCGTTAAAGAAAAACGAAAGCCGCGGGGCGAATTTGTCTACTGGCAAGCCAGCAGCTATTCCGTTTTCCACGTACGTCAGTCCGTTCTTCAGCGTGAAAGCCAATTCCTGAACCGCGGTCGAACCGGCCTCCCGGATATGGTATCCGGATATGGAGATCGTGTTCCATTTAGGCACGTGTTCTGAGCAGTAGCCAAGGATATCGGTTATTATCCTCATCGATGGTTCGGGAGGATAGATCCAAGTCTTCTGCGCCTGGTATTCTTTCAGCATGTCATTCTGAATCGTACCGGTCAGGATCTCCGCCGGCACCCCTTGCTTCTCACCGACCGCGATGTACATTGCCAAAAGCATCGCTGCTGGCGGGTTGATAGTCATTGACGTAGATATCTTCTCGAGCGGTATCCCGTCGAAAAGGATTTCCATATCCCGCAGACTATCAATGGCCACGCCGCACTTGCCGACCTCACCGTGGGCGAACGGATCATCTGAATCACGTCCGTACAGCGTGGGAAAATCAAAGGCTACGGAAAGCCCGGTCTGACCGTGGCCTAATAGATACTTGTAGCGCTTGTTCGTATCGCTGGGTGTCCCAAACCCGGAAAACTGTCTCATTGTCCACAACCGTCCACGGTACATATTGGTATACACACCACGCACATAGGGGTACTCTCCCGGATAGCCAATATCCTGTTCGTAGTTCAAGCCGGCAATATCATCCGGGGTGTAGACTATCTTCGTTGGCAAACCCGAGACGGTGGTGAATGTGTAATCCCTCTCCTTACAATCACGCTGCTTCTTTGTCCATTCTCTCTTCTTCATTAGACCTCCTACCGGTTGCTGTTGATGATCTGTTGGGTTATTCGTCCAGCAACACGATAAGGATTAATCTGGCGCTTATATATCTTATCCACAAGCACTGCAAGTTCTTCGTCGTGGATTATTTCTTCCCTGAGGTGCATTCTTATGTTCTGCTCAATCAACTCATGAACGCGCAAAAGCAATTTCGCCTTCCGCTCGTCCACCAACTTACCCGTCTCAGTCAGATATTCTGAGTGGGCCTGTATTGAGGACACCAACTCCTGAATGCCTTCATTTTCAGTTGCTACTGTCTTGAGAATGGGATAGTTCCATCCCAATTCCTGTTCTCTCATTTCAAACGCAAACTTCAACTCGGTGACGAGTCTTTCACAGCCTTCACGGTCTCCCTTATTCACCACCATGATATCGGCTATTTCCAGCAGGCCGGCCTTCATCGCCTGAATGCTATCGCCCGATTCAGGCACCAGGACAACAACCGTGGTATCACAGACCTGTGCAATATCCAGTTCTACTTGACCCACGCCGATCGTTTCGATCAGAATGTAATCCATACCCGCAGCATCAAGCACGAGTGCCACATCCTTGGTCGATTGCGCAAGGCCACCCAAGCTACCGCGCGAAGCCATGCTCCTTATGAACACATTCTTGTTCAATGCCAGATCAGTCATGCGAATACGATCACCAAGCAATGCACCACCGGAAAAGGGGGACGTTGGGTCCACCGCAATGATACCGATCTTCTTCTTTTTCTCGAGCAGCTTTTTTGCTACAGCATTCACCAAGGTTGATTTACCAGCTCCGGGCGGACCGGTTATGCCGACGTGGTATGCTCCACCAGTATACCTGTAGATTTTTTCCAGGATCTCGTTGCCGGTCCTGTTCTCTACCATGCTTATGGTCTGAGCGATAGCGCGCTTATTACCGGACAAGAGGTCTTTTACCACGGTCATAACAGAACCCTCAAAGACAATATCTGATCAGTAGTAATACCATATACTCTTGTAATCCTCAGGATCCTCGCCTCGCGCTTCAAGTTTTTCGAGATAACCCTTGATCGTGATATCCGTATAAATGTACGGCTTCACCTTAGCTATGTTTTTCTCCCAGGGATGGAATGAAAAGATCCTCCGCCCATCAGATGATATTGAAATGAGTTCGTGTTCTTGCCAGGCCTTGATATAGTTCTTGCCCAGAAACGGAACATTGAATACAGGCTCATCGGTCCTGAATACACCCGGAAGGAGGCGAGCCTCCTCTTTCTGCTCTTGAAGGATACGCGCCACTGGCGCCGCATAATCCTCGATCTCAGACTTACCCTTCATGTTAAAGGTGTAGTATGGGTCGACTCCGATCTGCTTCATTGCAATCCGTAGCGCGGCCGTTTCGAACCGCCGGCTGTTGGCAAAACCGAATACCTCCTGATTGTACACATGCAGTCCCCGCATCTTGATACGCTTGATCGCACGTGCTGTCTCATAAGTCACTTCATAGGGATGTGAAAAATGTGTTACCAGGCACAGCGTTTGTTTGCCGACTTCATAATACTTCGCAAAGACGTTACACAAATCATCGGTTATCCTCTGCGGTACAGTTATGGGCATACGGCTGGCAATGCGGATATTATGAATATGTGGCATCTCGGAAAAACGCTTGAGTATGTAATCGATCTTCTCATTCGTCATGACCAACGGGTCGCCACCCGTGATCAGTACATCCATGATGCTCTTGTGTTCGGCGAACCAGTCGATCGCCCGGTTCATGTCTTCCTTCGACGCCGCGGCACCGGCATAGAACGGTGAGGTGATTTCCCAGTTCCGCTGGCAGTAGACGCATATCTGCGGACACGAATCATAGGGTTTTACTATGGCCACCCGGGGGTAACGTCTGGTAACCAGCCGCAGCGGCGAGGTATCCCGTTCACGCATGAAATCGAACACGGTTCTCCGGTCACGCCGGTGCCTAGTCATCGTCTTAACATACTCAGGTGGCGGGAACACCTGCCGCCTGACAGCAAAATCACTCTCACTGGGTCCGTAATCCATGAGATGCAGGTAATGCGGCGTGACACCAAACGGAACTCTATTCTCAATTGCCAGCTCGATCCCGCGTTCTTCAGTCGGGGTCAATTGGATTGCCTTCTTTATTACCTCCAACCCCCTCTTATCCATGAAGACGTGATTGAATTGCCACTCCCAATTGTGCCAATCCCTGATATCGGCACGCAGGATCTTGAGAATCCGTCTTCTGTTCTGAACCCTTTGCTCAATGACTTCGGGGGCAAGGCCGCTTGGATATTTGCTCAGATATTCGTTCATCCGCTCTCCGATGCGTTCTAGAAAAACCGAGCGTTTCTGGGCGGCAGCCCTGCCTTTGTACTTGTCGAAATCAGGTGACTTGATACCATGCATGAACCGAGGAGGATAGACCTCGGCATGTCCATTTATCGCCCTGAACAAGTGCACGAATTCCTCGATGAAATCGTCGGTTACTTCGGCATCACCGGTCCGTGCCGCAGTCCACAGGTATTTCAGCGCTGACGTTCCGGCAAGACGCTCGTTGCGCTGGGAAAGAATATTCTTCATGCAGCGCACAGATTCCTTGATGAGAATATACTTCCACGATTCGATCTTCCTGTCAACGTCGCGCCGGTACACCCAATCCAAATCCTCCAAATGTCGGACGATCCGCTCCCGTGCATGATTATGATTTTCGCTGCGTTTCAGTATCCGAAAAATCTCGGGATCAGCATCCCAACAAACCTGCCATCTACCCTTCATCGCAATTGCATCCTTTCATTAATCCGGAATGTCAACCTTCATCAGACACGCATCGATAGACCCTGCAAAACCATCGGTCGTGTGACCGAGCACCACGCACTTACCATCATCCAACATCTCTACTGCGTTCGCCCAATCGCTACCCATGCCACCAACCTGTTTTTCCCAGACGACCCTTCCATTGCG
>JASFEK010000074.1:0-8265 GCA_050124875.1 Caldifarciminota bacterium
CGGTCGAGGCACAAGCCCCTGAAATCTCTTCGATCGCGATCGCCAGTGACACAAAGTCAAAACCTGAGCCGCCGTATTCTTCGGGCACGATCACGCCCAGCAAGCCCAGTTGAGCCATCTTCTTAAGACTAGCCCATGGAAAATCCCCCGACTTATCTATCTCCACCGCAACGGGAGCCAATTCGGTCTGTGCAAACTTACGCACTTGATCCTGCAGCATTTTCTGATCATTGGTCAGATCAAAGTTCATATTTTCCTCCTAGGGAATATTGGGTGTGCAAAGATTATTGCGGATGCACACAGAATGCCATCAGTGTGCATCCGTACTCATCCGTCTATATCTATAAATCTATTTGCCTAGTACTTGTCTCGCGATAACTATCTTCTGAATCTCACTCGTACCTTCACCGATCTCCATAAGCTTCACATCTCTTATGAAGCGCTCAACTGGATAAGCATCAGTGATGCCGAGCAATCCATGAATATCAATAGCCATATTGGCTGCCTTTGTCCCCACCGTCGAAGCGTAATACTTTGCCATTGCCGCTTCCTTGACATATGGCCTGCCTTCGTCCTTCAAGGCGGCAGCCTGATAGACTAACAGCCGCGCCGCCTCGATATCGGTGGCCATCTCCGCAATCATCGATTGCGTACTCTGCCATTTATAGAATGGTTTGCCTGATTTCTTGCTGGTCCTTGAAAACTCCACAGCTGCGTCCAATGCACCCTGCGCAATGCCGAGTGCCAGCGCGCCGATGGAGATTCGACCCCCATCAAGCGTCTCCATGAAGATCTTGAAGCCATCGTCCTCTTTACCGAGCAGATTATCTTTGGGTATTATACAATCCTCGAAGACCAATTCCGATGTTATCGAACCATGCAGGCCCAGTTTCTCCTCATCCTTGCCATAACCGAACCCACGGGTCCCCTTCTCGACGACGAATGCAGAAATACCATGATATCCTTTTGAAGGATCCTGAGTAGCGGTGATTATCAAGATATCGGCGACACTGCCTGAGGTTATGAAGCGCTTGGCACCGTTGATCACGTAGTTATCACCCTGCCGTTTTGCCGTAGTCTTGGTAGCCGCCGCATCAGACCCCGCATCAGGTTCGGTCAAACCAAAAGAGCCTATTTTCTCTCCTCTGGCCATTGGAATGAGCCACTTCTTCTTCTGTTCCTCATTGCCCGCATAGAACACTGGGAAGACGCCCAGCGACGCATGTGCCGCAAGGAATATACCAGTCGAGCCGCAAACGCGTCCTATTTCTTCCACGGCGATGGCATAATACATTGTATCAAGGCCGGCGCCGCCATACTCTTCAGGAACATAGATGGCCGTGAGCTGCAGCTCGGCCATGCGCTTTACCAGATCCCATGGGAATTCTCCGCTCTTATCCAATTCGCCAGCGCGCGGGCTAACTTCCTTCGTCGCAAATTCCCTAACCCTTGCGCGGAATTTCTCATGCCTCTCGTCTAGTATCATAGAATAATCTCCTTCGCGATCTTCAACCTCATTTCCGAAGGCATCTCACCCAATAGCTGTAGAGACTTCGCATCGCGGAAATATCGCTCCACTGGATAATCCTTGATATAACCATAACCACCGTGAACCTGAATGGCCTTGAGCCCGGTGTCCACCGCGCCCTCACAAACGGAAAGAAACGCGATGCGCGCGATCATCCGGTACTCCTCACCAGCGTCAAATCGGTTAGCTGATTCATAGACGAGCAGCCGTGATTTTTCCACCTCGCTCTTCATCTCAGCAAGCATTTCCTGTACCATGGGGAACTCGGCGATCGGTCTGCCGAATTGCTTACGCTCCTTGGCGTATCTCACCGATGCCATCAACGAAGCCTGCATCAAACCAAGGGCAACTGCGGCAAAACCAATATGTGCGTAGTCGCGCACCGATTGAATCGCCTGCTCTCCACTCTCCGCAGCAACCAGACACCGCTCCGTTATCAGTTCTCCATGTTTGAATTCCAGTCCAGTGATGCCGGCGCTGCGCAGGCCCATCGTTGAAACAGTATACGCATTCATACCTTGTGCACCCTTTTCTATCAGAAACAAGTAAACGCCATTCGAAGATCTCACCGGGATGATAAGAAAATCAGCAAATGTACTGTTCAAGACAATATCGTAGCGCTTCGACAAATACCTACGCTCACCCTCAGACTCCAAAACGCATTCCTTCCCGGCCACCTCGATATCGGACAACGGCGCGTATCCTCCCATACTACCACCTGCAATCTTCTTCAGATACTCTTCTTTCATCTCGGTGGAGCCGTATCTGATCAACGGGTAATTGACTAAGCAGTTATTCACGGCCACGGTCATCGCCAGTGATGCGCACGATTTTGCCAGTTCCTCAAGAGCAATGCATAAACTGGTCACGTCCAAACCTGAACCACCGTATTCTTCGGGTACGGTAAGTGCGAAGAGTCCCATCTGCGAAATTTTCTGCAAGATATCTGAGGGTATGCTACAATCCCTTTCGATATCCGTAGCCACGGTTTCGACCTCGGTCGAGGTGAACTTGCTGACCTCGCTCCGGATCAACTTCTGAGCACTATTGATAGTGATAAGACTCATTTGTGGTCATCTCCTTATATTATGGTATTATGGCGTGTTCAAACCAACACGATAATATTCTTCGAATATGATGTCTTAGGCTACCGCCCTTGTCAGCAAAAGAGGGAATGAGTGCAAAACCAATGCTGACCTCTCTTTGGGTAAAACATGAGTTTTTTCAACCACCAAATTATATCCATTTTTGGGACTCTGTCAACTGCGGCATGGCGGCGTATTTGTGAGCTCTCAGGTCAGAAAATGCCATAATTGCGTGCTTTCCCAGGGGTCTACCGCCGAAAATATCTCTCTTTGGCATGACATGGGATTTGCCGTCCGTAATCGCGGCCACCCCCATCACCACCCGTACTATCGCTACAGTTTGACGCTCATGCCATTCGCTTGGAGCGACTTATCTACTGCTTCCAGGATCTGTACACAACGTAATCCCACAACGCCGCTGGTCAATGGCTCACGGCCCTTGCTGACCGATCCCATGAATTCATCAATTACCGCGACGAGTGGCTCAACACGATCATGATCGAGCACCTCATCATTACCATCACGATACGTGAACCGGGGTATGTCACTAGCTGCATCGGCTGATCGATCCACACCCCGGTCACAAAGCTTCAACTTCTCATCGGCGACCGTATCGTCGAAAACGATCATCTTGCTCTTGCCTCCGATGATCAACTCTCTTCTCCTGACCGGAGAAAGCCAACTCACATGAACATGTCCAACCATGCCGTCCTCAAACGAGAGTATCACGTCAGCTATCTCTTCCCGTGCTCCGTAGAAGGCAGCACCGTTAGCCGATACGGTTCTCGGCATCCTTGCGAACAGATAATCGATCAGGGCAAATTCATGCACTGCTAAATCCCATACTACACTCACATCAGCCTGGATCTTACCCAGGTTCATCCGCGCCGCGTTGAAATAGACGATCGCCCCCAGGGTTTTAGAGTCAATGAGCGTTTTTATGCGCTGCGCTGCGCCGCTGTATACTGTGATGTGATCAACCATCAGTACCAACCCCTTTGCTGCGGCCAGGCCGACTAGATGCTTGGCATGATCCGCCCGGTTGGTCAATGGTTTCTCCAATAGTACATGTTTACCGCTCTCTAATGCCTTCTTTGCCAGTGCGTAATGCGATCCGACCGGAGTAGCGATAACCACGGCATCGATAGCAGAATCCCTCAAGATGGCATCATAATCCGAGGCGAGCTTGACCGAGGGGAAGTCACGCCCGACCTTTTCCAGCCGGGTAGCATCAATATCATGACAATGCAGTTGTTTGACCGATGCGTGGTCGAGTAATTTCGGGACGAGTCTATAACCCCAGTTTCCCACGCCCACCATCGCAGCGATCATCAAGCCATTTCCTTCAGCGCTCTCATCATCAGCTAACCCAGTAGATCAACCGGAACAACGAGTATCTCAGCCATGAGTCGACTCCGTACATTGATACTGTTGAGAACGATATAAACTTCCTTTTCTTTACCGCGTCCATCAATGACCGTAGACCGGAAACTGCTCGATCCTGCTTCGTGTTGCTTCAGTATGTTATTGACTAGTGTCTCTGCCTCAGCCGCGGCAAAGAGATTTTCCAGATCGGTGTTGAACATACGCTCGGGCTCACGTGCAAAAAACTCCAATGCCCGCTGATTCGCATCAACCACCTTGTAGTCATCCACATCGATCAAGAGAATCGGAACCGCAGCCTCATCAAAGACACGTTCGTAGGTGGTCATCATCTCGGCCTGTGTTTCATAGCTGATCGTCGGTGCGTGAAGATGATGGACCAAACCTCCGCCCGAGAAGACTTGTGGATAAACATCACAAGACAACTTCTGCCTTAAGCCCTTGAAACGCAACACGTCTGAAGTCATCTCCCCGCTGAGCATCGCACGTTTGCCCGGGCAATCATCGAGGGGATGATCTGAACAATGGAATATTTCATAACACTTCTTGCCCAAAACATCATCCACGCCCCTGCCCAGCTTGCGATACGTTGCTAGATTGGCCCTCAATATGCTATAATCAAAATCGGTCAAGAAGATGGGGTCATCAATGGCATCAACCGTTGCCTCCCACTGTTGCTTCGCCGCGGTCACGGTTGAAAGCAGACGGCGGTTCTCCTGAGACAGCGACACCTGGTGTAATGCCCGGTTGACCGCATTCTTGATCTTGTCTTCGGTCAGTGGTTGCACCAGGTAAATGGCGATTTCTGGTTGATCAGTTCGTGCCGCATCGGGAAAAGCATAGCTCGTGATGAGTACCATAACCGCGGCCGGCACGACCTTCTTTATGACCTCGACGATTTTCTCATACGGAGCATCACGCATATGCACATCCAGCAAGACCACATCAAAAGCCTTCTCGCGGATCACCGAGATGACCTCTCGTGGTCTGGTGCATACGGACACATCATGGCCCTCGCTGATCAGGACCTTTGCCATCCTCTCGGTCAGCTCGATATCCTGACTTATCAGGAGTGAATTAGCCTTCAACTTGTCCCCTATGCCTGCTCCCAGGGGTGGCAATTGCTCTTCCGTGTTCTTGTAATGCCTTGCAGCAACATCAAACCCCTCTCTCGAATGGGTGATCGAATGGATCAGAACTCAACTGTCTTCACAATCCGATTGACAAGCGTATCGCAATTTTCAGGGCTGAGTGAATGGCGCATTAAGATCCGTTCCTTATCAAGGAAATTCGAAAGGTCAGCCCTTGCTTTCAGAGCCGTGAACGAATCCGGGTAACGCTTGATCATATCAACAAACAGGAGAATACGCGCCGGATAGGCTGACCAGTAACCCTCCCAGACCCGGGCCGCGTCTTCAAGGATAATTTCCCTTAAGTAAAGATTGAATTCCACATCGTCAGCTTCCCAGGGAGAATATATCATCTGCTTGTACAGATCGTATAACTCTTCAACTGTATCCTTATCATACCTCTTGGCTATCCGCCGCTGAATTACCTCGACTTGGGCAAGCCATTCTTCATGATCGATGTCCCGAAACTTGAATTCAATAGGCACCAGCACCCATGTCTTCTGGGCCTTTTCTCCAGTCATGCCGGGGGAGAAAACAAAGGTCTTCGCGGTCCTTACCGCGGCCGAATCCAGCAAGTGGCTACCCGATGACTTCACGATGATAACATCCTCTGATTCTCCACTCCGATTGATCAAGACACGGACCTGGGCCGTACCCTCCATTCCCTGCCGGCGCGCCTCATCAGGATAGTACAGATCGTAATCGAGCAGTACCGGAACCACCACATCCCTTCTCGCCGGGCACGACAAAAACAGAACGCAGCAAACGATAACCAACCATTTCACGAAAGAATATAACCGAATTGCACACGGCCGTCAAGAGCGCGCTGGCAAATACCCGACCCTTGAATTATCGAATGGGATGGGTATAATTAACACGGAGGTACCGTGATTGAACTGAGGAATTTCGTCAAGAATATTCGTCCATATAAGCCAGGGAAACCCATTGAAGAGGTCATAAAAGAGCTCGGCTTGACCGGTGATATCATCAAGCTGGCCTCAAACGAAAATCCGCTAGGAGCATCTCCGCTTGCGATCAAGGCAATAACCGATAAAATCAGTGGTTCGTATCTCTATCCTGACGACAACTGTTATTACCTGAAGAACAAACTCAGCCAGAAATTTACCGTGCCCGTCGAAAATACGATCGTGGGCAGTGGTTCGGTAGAACTGATCGAGCTCATCTTCAAGGCTTATGTCAACCCGGGTGATGAAGTGATCATGAGTGAGCCATCATTCATCATGTACAAGATTGCCTGCCAGATCTTTGGCGGTGAACGCATTGCGATACCCCTGCTCGGCCATAGTCATGACATCGAGGAGATGGTCAAGCATATCAACAAGAAAACCAAGATCATAATCGTGGATAACCCGATCAATCCAACCGGAACGATCATTAAGAAAAAGACAATGGACGCTTTCGTAAAACGCATCCCCGAAGACGTAATACTGGTACTTGACGAGGCCTATCACGAATACATCAAGGATCCCGAGTACCCCAACGGGCTGGATTACAGGAAACACGATAACGTTATCGTGCTCCACACATTTTCAAAGATATACGGTCTTGCCGGACTACGCGTGGGCTACGGATTCAGCAGTGAGGAGATAATCGGAGCAATGATGAAGGTCAGGCTACCCTTCAACGTGAATCGAGTTGCCCAGATAGCTGCCGCCGCCGCGCTCGATGATGCAGAATTCGTCGAACAGAGTCTGAAGAACAATGAAACCGGTAAGGATTATCTGTACCGGGAATTCAAGCGGCTCGGTCTCGACTTCACGCCGACTTACGGGAATTTCATTCTTGTCGATTTCAAACGTGACGCCAAAGAGGTCTTCGCGGCTGCCCAGCAAGAAGGTGTGATAACGAGAACCGTCTACGAATATGGATTACCCACCTCGCTCCGTATCACGATCGGTTCAGCCGCGCAGAATGAACGACTGATCAATACCCTCGAAAAAATCCTGTAGATGAGATCATTCAACGAACTGATCCAAAAAGCCAAGACCCTCGGCAAGAAGAGGTGCGTCGTCGCTTGCGCCGAAGATAGTGCCGTCCTCGAAGGCATACGCCTGGCCCATGACCTCGGGCTCATCATACCAGTGTTGGTCGGCAATAAGACTAAGATCACGGAGCTGGCTACCGCTGCTCAACTCGATGCCGGTCAATGTGAGATACATGATGAACCGGACAGCAATAGTGCCATGATTCGCGCCATGGAGCTGGTCCGCGACCAGGGGGATTTCTTGATGAAAGGAATGCTCTCTACATCAGCCTTTCTAAAGGGCGTATTGAACAAGGAACGGGGTCTTCGCTCCGGTAAGATACTAAGCCACGTCGCGGTTTTCGAAATCCCCGGCTATCACAAGCTGCTCTTCATGTCGGACGGTGGCATGAACCCGAAGCTGGACTTGAACACACGCATCAACATCATTGATAATGCAGTACATACGCTGGGCAAGATCGGCATAGAACATCCAAAGATCGGCCTGGTTGCGGCGAGCGAAACGATCAATCCGGATATGCCCGAGACCAGCGATGCGTCCAAGATCGTTGAAATGAACCGGACCGGGAAGATCGCAGGTTGCACGATCGACGGGCCCTTTGGGTTTGACGTCGCCGTGTCTCAGAAAGCGGCTCAGATCAAGAAGATCAAGAGTGTGGTTGCCGGAGACGTTGACTTCATCCTCATGGCCAATATCTCTGCCGCCAACATCTGGGCAAAAGGACTCATATACTTTGCGCATACCAAGGCAGCGGGTATGGTTGCGGGCGCTCAGCGGCCAATAATCATGCTGTCACGCGCCGATGATCCAGCAACGAAGTTGAATTCAATTGCTCTGGGCGTCATCATATCTGACAACTAACATCAACCAACCAAGACCCAGCCGTCCTGAATCGGCAAAAGCAAACACCCCTGATCTCAATCTGTTCCCGGCCGCGCAGATCATTGACCGGCTGGCCGGCCGGCCGCGACTCACGATCGGCGGGTTGTATGGTTCAGCAAAAACCATGCTCATCCGTGAACTAGCAAGACAAAGACCGGTTCTACTGATATGTGAAGCGGAACATGAGAAGCGATACTGGCGCGAACTGAAGAAGATGGGCAGCGATGTGTCACTCACCAATGAAGAACATC
>JASFEK010000075.1:0-8211 GCA_050124875.1 Caldifarciminota bacterium
CAGACAATCAGTAAGCCGGAGTGCAGGTATTGTCATGGCCTCAGATGCCTTCTTCCCTTTCCGGGATGGCGTTGATACTGCGGCCAAGGGCGGTGTTACTGCGGTGATTCAGCCGGGCGGCTCCAAACGCGATCAGGAAGTCATCGATGCGTGTAATGAACAGGATATCGCTATGGTGTTTACGCGGCTCCGCCACTTCCGGCACTGAGCCGGCGCATCGTTCGCCAGACTACAGCAGGGCCCAGAAACCCAGATTCAGCAAGAATTCGTCGGTGTCATTGCCGGCAATATGGTCCTGGTCATAGCGGTATGATTTACCGACATCGACCGTGAAGTGGAAATTACGCATCAGAATGTACTGAACGCCAAGCTGCAGGGTCAGGGTTCGGTCAACGATCCCGGATGGAAAAGGGGGATTTATCGAACCACCTTCTACTTCGTAGGGAAGGAAGATATTGCCCTCGCCTTTGCGTAGCCAGTTCACCCTTGCGTGCGGAAAGATACTGTGTTGATTGAGGAATTTTACTTCGAGGGTTAGTTCGTCCACATCATTACCGAGCGGATACCCGAGACAGCGGCCGCCGCGTTCGTAGACATTCTGCAATTCTTCATGAGTGTATACCCATTTGTCTACCGATGTGTAATTGACCTTTGCGACAAAACCCTTCCAGAGTATTGATTTCAATCCAACTTGATAGGCGAGCTTATCCGGGTAGGGGTCATCTTCATACATGTAGTCATCGATGAGCAGCTCGCCGTATAAGATCGATCTGAAGAGCTGCAACTGAAAATCGAGTAGCCACATGATATTATCATCACGGTCCTTGCCCCACTGAGACAGATAGAATGGTAGAAATACATTCACGTACAGGGGTTCGAGTGAATCGGCCGATAGTATCGCTTCGGAGAACCCGATCTTCAAGAAACCCTTGAGATTCAACCCGAGGCGGTGCAGCGACAGGAACTTTGGTTGCGCTCCGCCGATGATCGAAAATGCACCATAGAATTCCAAGTACCTGGTGGGTATTTGGAGGAGGAAGCCGTCGAGTCCTTCGATGTCGGGTGAGAGAAGCAGACTATGTCTGTCCCCTGGTCCGAAAAACAGGTTACGTCGTCCGATATCAAACCTGATTCGCTCATTGTTGAAGCCTATCAGTCCTTCGGTGAGATAAGCCTGGAAGTCGTTCCAGGGCTCAGGCCCGAACGCATCGAGTGTGTTAGCGCGCCTTATCCTCATGGCGTGCGAGTAGCTTATGTTCTTGGTCAGGCGACCCCCGAGCCGCTCGTCCAGACTACCGTGATACAACTCGGGTTCGTTTTGATACTCAGCGATCAGATGGAAAAAATAGGAGAAGCCCTGGCTCTTTGTCATTATCGGAGAGAAATAGGAAATGATCTTACGGTCGACCGGGTTGAGCTCGATCTCGCTCACTAGTATGTCGTCAATCTGACTGATCACCCATTCGGTGTCGTAGGGACGTAAAGACGGTACGTCGACCATGCCCCGGAGTTGGAGATATTCGATATGGTCCATCAGGGGCGAGTCGACCGGCAAAGTATAAGCAAGTAAGAGAAAAACCAGCATATTATCCTCCTAACCTAGAAACGTATAGGGTATCATTATAGCGATTTGCCCGTAACATGCAAGGAGTGTGAACCGTTGCTCAAGAGGAAATACCGTGCCCCACGCCAGCGTGATTTTCCTCAGAAACCCTTGGAAAATAAGAGGTGTAGCTTGCCGTCATTCCAATTTCCTCGCCCGGGCCAGGCAAGTATTAAAGAAGCATCGGCGAACCTCGATCTCGCCTCGAGGCCCAAACCGAAAGAATACAGCGTTTCACCATCGATACGGGCAATGTCCAAAAGTGGAAAGACGGGAAGACGATGATATTCGATGTTGAACCAGAATGCTCTTCGCGCGAGAAATTCATCTTCAAGGTAGCCGCGTAGATCGTCGGCGCCTCCGATGCGCGAATAATCGAAAAATAGGAACGAATCGGTTCGAACATAATGATAATTCATCCGGATGACAAACTGCCACAATTCTGTTTGACTGCCGTACTCTATTCTCAGGCGGTCGGCATCACGGAATAGGTAACCGACCTCGAGTGTATGCTGAGTGATCCAGTTCGGCATTTCGTAGTCGAACCCGAGTCCAGCACCGAGTAGATTATCCGAGGTCTCGGAGACGAGGGTATCGGTGCCGAAGTAGTTGACGATCTCAATGCCCGACATTACCGAGGCGTTGAAATATCTGCCGACCGGCGCGGAGAATCGTGCGCGGCCTTGAATTTGCCGCGTGCTATCAAATGTCCATATGGAAAAATCGGTGTCGAATACCGCCGGGGAGATGAGTACTGGTTCGCTGAACTTGAGTGAGAAGAGTCTTTGATATTCATATTCGAAGCTCAACTGGCGCAATGTGCCCAATAAGCTGAGTGAGGAATATGAGGCGCCGAGCTCAAAGTCCTCATCACTGAGTGAACCGGAAAGGCTGAGAAAATCACTCTGTTTTTCCTCGAGCGAAAAAAGCAGATAGTATCGGCGGTCTCGGTCCAATATATGATCGGTAATTTCCTTGAATGCTTTGGTCTTCATGAGCCTTTTCTTCGCTGAGTTCACGTCCTTCAAAGAGAAGTAATCACCCGGCGCGAAGTTGGCCACGCGCCGTGCTGCGCCGACATCGGTTCTGCCAGCGGTCTTAATGAACACATCTTCGATGACCACCCTCGGTCCTTCAGTGATGTTGAGGACGATCCTCGATGTCTGATTATCATCTCGGAACACGGTGGGCGATATCTTGCAGAATGGGAAGCCAGCATCATTGTATTTTACCAGGATGGAAGAAATGATCTGTTCAACCGCCTCTTGATCCTGAATATCCGCGCCAGCGCCGAGCAGGTAATTCGAGGAATAAAAGACATTACCCGAGACGTCTAGATCCAACCCTCCGCAGAGCAAGAGTGATGTCGTTAAGATGATTGAGTGCAACAATACTGTGCTACACGTGACCTAACACTGGAACAGAAATGGGCGCCACTTGGCGTTTGGTTGGCCAAATTCGTTGAGCACAAAAGTAAAATAACTAGGTCTTTTTGGTTTTTTCAGCAAATGCATGCCCGACTGCTTCAGGTTACGGTCGCCCTTCCTGTTATTACATTCGTGGCAAGCACAAACCAGGTTCTCCCACGATTCCTCACCGCCCGATGCTTTGGGCAGGACATGATCGGCGGTCATGAGGCCGGTTCGCCTACCACAGTACTGGCATTGATGTCCATCGCGCTTGATCACATTCTTTTTGGTGAGTGAGATCTCTTTGCGCCTTATCTTCACGAAATACTTCAAACGGATCACCGACGGCACGCGGTAGGCCAAGCTGATTGCATGTATGAGTCTACCGTTCTCATTCTCGACCGTATCCACCTTGCCGAGTATTACCAGAGTGATCGCCCTCTTTAGTTTTAGAATGGTGAGCGGTTCGTAGTTTTGGTTGAGGAGCAGTACGGGAAGCTGTAGCACTAGTAGTTTATCTGAATTTGTGCGACTTTGTCGATAGTGAATTTCCGGTTGTACGTGAAGACCCCGAAGATGCTGGAAGAGTCCTCGTATTCAATGTATATTCGGAATGAATCAGGAATAGAATGATCGATCCAGATGTTTTCTGGCGTGAGTACGACATTGGTTTCGGTTCCGCTCTTTATGAGTTCATCGCGTATCATCTCATCGCTTTGCACCGGCCCGATGCGAACCGTGTTCTCAACTTTCTCGCTGATCTTACCATAGCTGAAATGAACACGTGCGACCTGATACCCGGTATAGCCGATGACCAGCAGTATGATAATCAGGATGATTAAGCCGAAGCCAGAGATGCCCCTGCTCATTGTGATCCGCCCTTGCAGTAAAACCATCTATCTTCTTCTAACTCGTCTATCCAGTTGGTGCAGCGTTTGATTTCGTTGTTCGCATACTGGTTGCACTGAGCGTCGGGTTTGGCCTTGTTGTAGTATGAATTCGCATTGCGGAAATAGCTGATCGCCGTGTTGAGGACGCTGCAGTTCTTGGTGCTCTTGTTCTGCATCCATTGGCCGCGTGCGTTCCATCCCCGGCGTTCGTAAATATCGCCGAGCAGAAGATAGGCGTAGAGGTTGTTAGGTTCGATTGCGAGCGCATCCTTGGCGTACTTTTCGGCCGTACTGAACTTGCCCCAGTCGATGTAGAGATCGACCAGCGAGTACAAGACTATGGCCCGGTCTGGTGCCAGACGCTGGGCGGTCTTCAATTCGGTCTCGGCGGCCTTATACTTCTTCTGCCTGCGATACGCCTCGCCCTTTTTCATATGATAGTAGTAGTTGTCCGGCTCATTGGCGACGAGCTTACTAAATTCGGCTACCGCCTCGTCGTAGCGCTTGAGTTCAAGCAGCGTCTCGGCGAGCTTCCTGACCACATCCATGTTATTGGGCTTCAGCGCAATGATGTCTTTGAGGTACTGTATAGCCAGTTTCGGCTTGTCCATCTGAATGTAGACATCAGCGATCGCATATTGAGTACTCAGGTTCTCGGGCTCGTAGCGCAGACTCTTGTTGTAGTAATCAAGGGATTTTTGATACTGCCTCATCTCCTTGTAAACATAGGCCAGCCCGTTGAGTAGGTTGATGCTTGTGGAGTCTACCCTGAGGCCACTCTCGTATTCACCCATGGCTTCGCCGAATCTCTTTAGTTCACTGTACATCGCGCCCAGTCCCTCATAGGCCCGGGGGTCTTTGGGATCGATCTGCTTAGCTTTTTCGTAATATTCTATTGCAGTCGGTATGTCTCCTTTACCCCGGTTGGCTTTTGCAATGGCGATGTATGCCGCATAGAAATCGGGCAAGAGTTCTATTGCCTTGTTGAAATTCAGGATCGCCTCGTCATAGTTGCTCTGTTTGTAATACTCAAAGCCGATGGAATAATACTGCTCGGCCTCTCTACGCTGTTCCTCGGTAGTCTTCTTGACCGTCGGTTCCTTGACCGATTGCGATGGTGCACACCACACGAACAAAACTATGGCCAGTAATGACACCAGCCCTGCGCTGCTGAGCGTTTTTTTCATTTTTTTTCCTCCATTTTGTTGGTTAACCTATTATGGAGCCGACGGGACTCGGACCCGTGACCTCTTGACTGCCAGTCAAGCGTTCTCCCAGCTGAACTACGGCCCCGATTTCGCATAGATCGATTAAAACGATTATAGTATAAAATAATGGAAAGTCAAGGTATTACCCAAGAAAATCGGCTTGGTTGATCAATGCCGACCGACGTTGCATTATCGAATACCGGTTTCGTTGATGGGTATGAAGGGGCACGCACGGTGCCCCTTCGAGTCAATTATTCTTCGTCATCCGGTATTTCTTCACCTGGCTGCAGCACTATGTAAGGGAGACACCAGGCACGCGAGTAGTATGTTGCGTTGCTGTCGCCAAAAAGGGTTTGCCAGCCCAACACATCCACTGCACTGTGGCGTACAGCCGGGGTGACCATTACACTGTCGTGGGCGATGATCCAGGTGCGGGTAAACTCAATCGTGCTTACGCGGTAGAATGGCTGTCTGATATGACGCCCGATCCCTGGTCTATGTCCGGTGCCATGATGGAGAAATGCCCAGGTAGAATCATCCTGCGCGCTGCACGTGACCGTTACCTCAACTGTGTCCTGAGGATAGAAAATAGGGAGTTCGTCTTTCTCGAAGAACGTGTTTGCGTCGTCGACTACGAATTCGTAGTTACGACTGGCCACGTATGCCCTGATTTCATCGATCATCACGTCGTCCGCGGCACTTTCCGTATAGATGTCGGCAGCCGTGAGACTGGCGAGCCGCCAGCGATTGTCTTCATCACGCCATAGCTTCACCCGGCGCACCACACTGTCCGATATGGCACGCTGATAAATAGGTTCCAACGGGTCATTGTTGACGAAAAAGCCATAACCGGGCGGTGCGCCATGGAAATGGGCGCGGATTGTTACATCGGCGCTATCGCCATTGACAATGATATCATATTCCCGGATAACGGGGCGTTCGATCCACCTCACCCAGCGTACGTATGGTATTGTGTCAATGAGAGCGAGGCTGCTGGACCCGACCCTCGGGACTTGCGTGCTATCGTCATGATTCTGAAGAGCGCCGCCCGCGACATACCAGGAAGACTCAAGCAAATCCTGGATCAGTGATTCATCATCCTGTTTGGTGCAACTGATCAAGGGCAGCAAGAGCAGTGGCAATATCAAGAATGATCTAGCGTAATTCATCCTGCCTCCTTTCAACCGATAAGACGTGGTGTCGAGGTATAAGGTTTAATCGCGGTTACGTTTCTTGGATAGCCTCGCGGCCAGTATGCTGATCTCGAACAGTATGAGCAAGGGTATTGATAATAGCAGCAGCGTGAAGAAATCGCCGGTCGGAGTTATTACTGCACAGAGAATGAGGATGGCGACGATCGCTTCGGGGCGGTGCCGGGTTATGGTTTCGACGTCGACGATACCCAGTCGCATCAGAAAGAAGACGAGCAGGGGTAATTGGAATAGCAGTCCAGCACCTAACAGGCACCAGAGAAAGAAATTGAGATACTTGCCGATGTTCATGAGAGGTTGTATTGTCTCACTGCCAAAGGAGAGGAGGAACCTTAATCCATAGGGTATCAATATGTAGTAGCCGAACGCAATGCCGACGGCAAAGAGTATCAATCCGGAACCGATGTAGGTCAAGGAGATCCTGCGTTCACTTCTGGTTAGACCGGGTCCGATGAACGCCCAGGTTTGATAGAGTATGAAGGGGAAACTGATGACAACGCCCAGGAATAGTGCCACTTTAATCTGGGCAATGAATGCCTCGGCCGGAGCGAAGAAGTAGGTCTTACCCAAGGCAGCGCGCTGGATTATGATACCCATGACCCGCTGGGCAAAGAAGAAACCGACGACGGTGAATACTGCGACTGCACCGATTGAGTACAGTATCCGTTTCCGCAATTCTTCAAGATGGTCGATGAATGTTTTGCGCTTACCTTTCAGTTGATCCTGCATTAACGTAGTGGTCCCTGGTCAATCTCGGTGTTCAAGGGGCAGGGAGTAAACGGAATTCTCGCCGACCGCGATGAGTTGATGGTCAATGACCGAGACGTAATCGTACTTTATCCTCGGTAGATTGTATATGACCCGGTATATTGCGTCCTCGGGTTCATAGTAATAGATGCCTGCATAGGTTGCGCAGTATAGCACCTCATCATCCGCATCGATATCATAGATATTGAAGTAGGGAAGAAGCACCCAGCTAGAATCAGCGTTCAGTGTGTCGGCCGATGTGTTTAGGATACGCATGATCTGGTTGTTCGTGCCCAGGGCGTAGATGTCGTCCTTCAGCCCGACGATATCCTTAACCCCGAAGCCGAGTATCGTGGACCAGGTACGCTCGTCGCGGGCGTACCGGTACAGCGCGAACTCGCCACCCGCGTATACCGCGTCATCGGTCGGGTAAACATAGTATACTGCGTATCGTTGTGGGCCAAAGGGCATTTCAATACTCGTACCCTTGAAGATTCTGAATAGCCCCGAGCGCGTGGCCGCGTAGACATATGAGCTGTCTGAGCCGAGGGCCAGGATGTCCTCGGTGAAACCGCCGACCGGGAACTCGAGGGTACCGCTCGTTCTGATCAAGCGATTGTTTCTGGCAAGGAATAGCTCATTATCTATTGCAGTGATATCGTGAGCGCCCTCATCCAGGCGTAGGTATTGCCATGTCCGGTCCTCTTCGTGGAAGTATGATATCCCGGAGGCACCGAGAAAATAGATGTTCTCTCCGAATTTCTTAACCGTCCTGATGTATGGATCAACTGGGCCGTATACGATCCGTTGCTTTTCCCATGAGATCTTGTTGTACTTGATAAGACCATAACGGTCGGTACCGACATATAGGTGCATGCCGTCGTCATAGAGCGCGGTCATCGGGTAGCGCTGGAACGGTACCTGTGAGACCTGGGTCTCATCATAGTAATAGTATGGATTCAAGAACGGGTACTGCCTGAGGTCACTCTCTGAATGGTTTTCGAACCATGTCAGATTCGCCGGGAAATTGCTGATGCTGGTCAGCGTTCCAATGACCTTATCCAGTGCGAATTTCTGGCCGGTCTTAACGGTCTCATAATACACATTCTTCATATCGAGGGCGAATCTCTGAATGCTCTCAGA
>JASFEK010000076.1:0-8195 GCA_050124875.1 Caldifarciminota bacterium
TGGTGTTCGCTATGGCAGAACATGCCACGAGCAAGACGATGAAGTAGAATACCGAATAGACATAGGTTGCTATGTTGATATACCGTAGTAGGGTGTTGTATTGGAAAGGGACCACCGAGTATTCAGGGCCGAGGTCTATGGAATTCGCGATCTGTATCGCTTTTTCGGGGTCTTTGAGTATGATGGCGAATTCAGTTGCCCTGCCTTCAAGATCGAGCATTGCCTGTCCAATATCCAAAGGCATGTAGAATATGCTGCGGTCCATTCCTCCAATGCCGATATGGAAAATACCTTTAACTATAAGGTTTGCACCAGTTGGTGAGTCATATGCGGTGCGGGTTATGACAGTCAACGTGTCACCGATTGTGACGCCTAGCCGTTCGGCCAAACCATCCCCCAGGATCGTGGCCTTTTCACCGGATTGAATGTATGAGCCTGAGACCAACCTTGTGTGTAGCCCGCTGATTTCACGCTCTGTTTCAGGATTGATGGCGTAGCCTAGTGCAGGAACAGTAAGTTCCTCTTCGCCGAGGAGCACGCCGAACTTTATCCGCGGTGAAGTCAATTCGATTTCTTCGTCAGGGATTGACGCGTAGAACTCGGTCGATAGATCCATGGATTCAGCCAGGGGAAGCATGCGTTCGCGCCGTTCGTATTCTTTCGTCGCTATCCTTATATGTCCCGAAATGAGTCTCACCACATTGCCGCTTATGTTTTCAAAGAAACCACCCAAATAGCTTCTCACGAATATGATTGCCATGACGGCAAGAGCCACACTGATGCCCGATATGATGCTTCTTCGCGTATTGCGGAAGAAATTCCTGTAGGCAAGCTTGAATATTCGCATCAGACGTGCCTCAATGCATCAGTAGGTTGGAGTTTTGTTGCTTTCTGTACTGGCCATAGGGTGACGATGACCGATACGAAAATCCCGAAGAGAAAAACGTAAAGTAGCATGAGAAAATCGATTTCTCCCTTTATGACGAATTTCATCGGATAGACGATATCCATATCCTCAAAGAAAGCGCTGAAATCGAGGCCGACGTATACGATATACAGCGATATGAGGAAGCCAATTAGACATCCAAGAAAGCTGCCAAAGATGCCGATTATTCCACCCTCGTATATGAACATTCTTACGATGCCGGAATTGCTGAATCCCATTGCCTTGAGTGTACCTATTTCTGGAATACGCTCCATGACCGCCATCAGCATCGTGTTTATGATCCCGACTGCCGCGATGATGACGACGACCAAGGCGATTATGAATTGCCCGGCGCGTTTGAATCCGGAAACCTCGAATATTGCCGCATTCAGCTCCTTCCAGGTAAATACCTCGTGTTCTTCGCCAAGTTTAGTGGCGATGCTTGTTTGCAGGGCTGTCAGTGCATTCTCATTTCTTGCCCTTATGCATAGTTCGGTTACGCCTTGGTCTATTGCTAGCAGTTCCTGAGTTTGTTCAATCGGTAAGATGGCTATATTGCGGTCGAACAAGGGGTGGCCCGTATTGATGATACCGGAAACGGTCAGATCATAGGCATTGTACGTGCCGTTTCGGTCCTTGGTTATGATCGTAAGGAACGATCCCACTTCTAAATCCAAATCCTCCGCCAGGTCGCTGCCGATCAGCACGTCCCCGTCGTATTGCAGGTAAGCACCATCAACCAGAGAATTGGCGATTTCGAATACTTCCCCGTCCTTCTGGAGATCGATACCCATTCCTAGAACAGGCAGTTCATCAATGCCATTGCTTATGTTCGCTTGGAATTTGACGCGCGGAGTGATTGCCTTTATGCCTGGGATATCGTGGATCTCTCCCGTGATGACTTCAGGTTCCTCTATGATCGTGTCGAGGGGGAATGCGCCCTCTTCACGGTAATAGCCCGTGGCGAAGATTTCAAGGTGACCGGTTTCATAGTCGATGATATTGCGGGAGGCCATCTTATCCACACCATTCATCATCGTGTTCATGAATATCATTGCCGACAGTCCGACTGAAATTGCCGCCGCGGTAATGATCGTCCGCCGTGTGTGGCGAAATACGTTGCGCCAGGCAATGTGCAGCAGCTTCATCCGGCTCCCTTCTTGGTTTTGTCCGTCACAACTTTGCCATCGCGCAAATTGATCGTTCTGCGTGAGAAGTCCATCACGAGTTGGTCATGCGTGGAAAAGATGAAGGTCGTTTTGTGTTTCTCATTCAATTCCTGCATCAATGTCAGGATTTCCCTGGCGGTCGTAGAATCCAGATTCGCAGTTGGCTCATCGGCGAGGACAATGCTTGGATTCTTAACCAGGGCGCGTGCGATCGCGACCCGTTGTTGTTGGCCGCCGCTCATCTCATTTGGCCGCCGGTTAATGAATTCACCAAGTCCGACTTCCTTCAGAATTGATGTGATTTTGTCTTTTTTGTGGTCTGCTTCTTTTTCCAGGAGGATCAATGGTATTTCGACATTTTCGAATGCGGTCAGCACCGGAATAAGGTTAAAGGTCTGAAAGACAAAACCTATTTCATTCCTCCTTAACGAGGCCTTTTCTTTTGAAGTAAGTTCGTTAATATTCGTACCGTTGATGAGAACGTGACCTTTGGTCGGTATGTCGAGACAGCCAATGATATTGAGCAGCGTGGTCTTCCCTGATCCAGATGGACCGGCGATCGCGGTGAATTCACCATCTTCGATTTGCACATCCACACCACGCAGAGCCGGAAAGAGCACCTTTCCGATCTTGTAATCTTTGTATAGATCTATTGTTTCAACCAAGAAACCCCCTTTGTCGAAGACAAAGTAGATTCAGACGGATTCTTCTGCTACATCTAAATTGCCCCATGGCATATTAGAAGTATGTCTTCACCCATAAATACACTGCGCCGCGATACTCGGTTAGATTCCTGAATTCACTTTGTTCAGAACCGATTGCATAATTCATGCCGAGAGTGAGTTCCGTGTTCTCAAAGATGGCGTAGTTGATACTAGGAATAATGATTAGTCCATCGTCATCCAGGTTTATTATTGCGCTGATCGAAGGCCGTAAAAAGGGATTGTACAAGAGTCCGATACTAGTGTAGATGTATTGCTGCGCAAGAGTTTGTCTTTCTCCGGAGATGATCTTTGCGTACTCATAATTTGCTGGGTCATCCTGGCCGCTTCCGTCAAAGTAATATTCAAGTAGCGTATAGATCATATAGGGAAACGTGTAGTCCAGGCCGATCGTGATCCTGCTGTAATTCACTGTGTCTTCCCATGAAAACGCACCTTCGATCCAGTAGCCCAAAACCAATTCGCCGGCGATCTCTCCGCCAATGATCGTCCGTTTTTCAGAGGACTGGTGCATTGCAGTGATACCGATATCGTTTTTGAGGATGTTCGTGCCTGCACGCATACCGGCGAGCGTTTTCTTTACATCACCATGCGGTATGAGTATGCCCCGGATATTTGACAGGCTGCCGAGCGCCAGGTAGCCGAGTAGAGCATTCGAGCCGGGTCGTTCAAAGCCCGGTTCAAAATAGTTGATGCGGTTGAAGACGTCGAGCGGTCTGAAAACGCGGCCAACGCCCCAGTATAGACTTTGTTTGCCGATGACGATTCTTGCCTGTTCCCGGCCCAGCCATAATGCAAGCCGTGATATGTCGATGTTATCACGGGCGTAGTTCAAGGATATTGTATCATACGGTACGATCAGGTCCAATGCAAGCTGCATACCGTAGTTTTCGGCTTCGCTCTTGAACTCCAACCAGCCACGGTTATAACCCGTGAAATAAGTAGAATCGCTCCAGGTTATGTAGGGTCGTGTTTCAACGTATCCGCCGATGTTTATCTGGGCCAAGATCGCCACGGTGATTATTGATACCGACACATTAGAGTATATACGATCTTCATGAATAATCAAGTGTATATGCCACACCATTCGTATCTGTGGACATTGACAACACCCTTTTTTTGGGATATTATGGCTACGGTGAAGCAATTGGATGCATGTAGGTTCGCATCCGTCTGTATCTGCAGTAATACGTTTGAATCTAATATTTGCACACAAGGAATAGGAGTGATCATGGATTGGGGATTGAAGAACAGATTGTCGAGAATAATCAAACCGGAAACCGGAAGGACCGTAATGCTCGCGGTCGATCATGGTTATTTTTTGGGGCCGACGAGCGGGCTGGAGATACTGAGCAAAACAGTGGAGCCGTTGCTTCCGTACGCGGATTCACTCATGCTTACGCGTGGAGCGCTGCGAACTTCAGTGGCCGCAGGGTTTGATATACCGATAGTATTGCGTGTGTCGGGTGGCACCAGTATTCTTAGCGATGATCTCTCTAATGAGGATGTAACCACCTCCATGTTGGATGCAATCAAGTTGAATGTTAGCGCGGTTGCCATCTCGATTTTTGTTGGCTCGGCTCACGAGAAGGAGACGCTGATTAATCTGGCAAAACTGGTGAATCAGGGAGAAGAATACGGAATTCCTGTACTTGCCGTAACCGCTGTCGGCAGGGAAATGACCCGGGACGCGAAATATCTGTCTCTGTGTTGCCGTATAGCCGGTGAATTGGGTGCGCATCTCGTGAAGACATACTATTGTGATGGTTTCGAAAAGGTGGTTGAGACCTGTCCGGTGCCAGTCGTCATTGCAGGAGGTAAGAAGATCGCCGAGCGCGATGCGCTGCAACTGGCACATGATGCGATAAACCGTGGTGCGGTTGGTGTTGATATGGGTCGCAACATATTCCAGTCAGATAACCCGGTGGGAATGATCAAGGCAGTGAAGGCGATCGTGCATAAGAATGTCTCGGTAGAGCAAGCACACAGCTTGTATACCGGCGACGTGAGGCGGTAACGGTCATGAGACCCGTTTCTATGACAAAGGTAACGTTGGACGTGTTTGAATACGTTACCTTCTGAGTCCAATGC
Organism: Caldifarciminota bacterium; assembly: GCA_050124875.1. GTDB lineage: Bacteria > Hydrothermota > Tepidihabitantia > SM23-42 > SM23-42 > SM23-42. The sequence continues at coordinate 4,908 of JASFEK010000076.1, forward strand.
GCGCAGCTGTTTATTACAACAACAACGATATCAGGATCGAGGAAATGCCGAAGCCCCGAATAGGGGAGAAGGAGATCTTAGTCAAGGTGATTGCCAGTGGTGTATGTGGCAGCGATGTTATGGAATGGTACCGCGTGAAGAAGGCACCACGAGTATTGGGACACGAGATAGCCGGCGAGATCGTTGACGTAGGCGCTCAGGTGAGTGGATTCCGCGTCGGGCAGCGGGTCTTTGTGTCACACCACGTGCCGTGCAACGAGTGCCGCTACTGTAAGGCAGGGTATCATACGGTTTGTGAAACTCTGCGCTCGACGAATTTCGATCCAGGAGGGTTTGCCGAATACATACGCGTGCCCGAGATCAACGTACGATATGGCGTATTCGTGCTGCCCGACGACATGTCCTTGGAAGATGGAACATTTGTAGAGCCGTTGGGTTGTGTCGCGCGCGGTCAGAGGTTTGCAGGTGTGAGTGCAGGGCAGACAGTGTTGGTGATCGGTTCGGGTATATCAGGGCTAATGCACATTCAACTGGCACGTCTCAAGGGTGCAGCCAGGATAATCGCAACCGACTTAAGCGACTTCCGTCTCGAGGCGGCACGTCGTTTTGGTGCCGATGTCATGATCCATGCGCAGGACGACGTCCCGCGTTTGGTCAGTGAGGCCAATCAGGGACGGTTAGCAGATACGGTTATTGTGTGCACGGCAGCTCCGTCTGCTTTTGAACAGGCCTTCCAGTCAGTTGATTGTGCAGGTACGCTGTTGCTATTCGCACCGACCGCACCAGGGGTCATGGTCTCCTTGCCGCTTTATGATATCTACTTCAAGAGTGCGAAGATCGTCTTTTCTTATGCAGCGGTTGATCAAGACATTAAGGAAGCGATCGATCTGCTACATAGCAAGAAGTTCAATGCAAAGGATATGATAACCCATAGGTACGGGCTTGCGGATATACAAAGGGGGTTCGATCGCGTGGCCCGTGCGGAGGATTCAATAAAGGTTATTATCTTCCCGCACAAGTAGACATTTACGGCTGTTTCTCTTGATCGACTTCTGCCTTATATGCTACTATTTTCTTGATCAGGTAGCCCGTCATGACCTTGTTGAAGTGCTCAAAACCTGCGCAACCGCTGAGGTCTTTACCCTTGATGTCGGTGTAGTATAATTCATCAGATTCTGTTCGCTTCTTCTCTACCTTTATTGTGTATTCAGCGTCGAATATGGTCATGAAGTTATGAACCGGCATGGCGAATATGCCATTTTCCGAATACTGAGATATCAATTTATCGATCTCTCTACGGTCCTGCGATAAGTGCTCGATTTCTTTTTCTATTTCAACGCGGGAACCGGTGACCTGTCCATACATGAATTGCATTTGCTCGGGTTCTTCGATCTCTTTCAATTTTTCCGCGCCCTTTTGGAGCGAACCTTCTAGTATGTCGACTGCCTGCTGGATCTTCCGTTTGGCTTCGGAAAGACAGTTGAGATATGCCTCTATGACCTGGAATGATGGTAATCTCTCCAGGTTTTCGTAGAATAACTGACCGTATGGTTTACAGAAAGGGCCTTTCTTAGTATCTTCTAAATCATCAAGAACCATTCTTATCCTCCTTAGTTAAGATCGATTCAATGGATTTCATACGTTAGGAACTTCTCAATCCTCCCGCCATTCGCTGAATAGTGGCCTCAGTCGGACGGTAAATCGCTATTTACTGTTCGAGCGCAGTCGAGAACGCAACCGCCAGACTTCTCGACTCCCCGGGGCGAAGCCCGGGTTCGCTCGAAGAATAATCTGCACCATTCACCACTATCTCACAAAAGCCTTGCGCCCGGCGTAGAGGGCTTTGGTGCCGAGTTCTTCCTCGATACGCAGCAGCCGGTTGTACTTCTCTATCCGTTCGCCCCGGCAGGGGGCACCCGTTTTGATTGCGCCGGTACCCATAGCGACCGTGAAGTCGGCAATGAAAGAGTCGACTGTCTCGCCACTGCGATGCGAAACGATTATACCCCAACTTGCTTTTTTTGCGAGGTTTATTGCCTCGATGGTTTCACTTAGTGAGCCGATCTGGTTGACCTTTATCAACACGGCATTGGCAACGTTTTCTTCGATACCACGGGTGATGCGCTGGACATTCGTCACCAGGAGGTCGTCACCCACCAGTTCGATATCATTGCCGATCTTCTGGTTTAGCAGTTTCCAACCGTCCCAATCGTCTTCGGCAAGACCGTCTTCGATCGAAATGATCGGATAGCGTTCGCAGAAGGATATGAATCTATCGACCATGCCTGACGCATCCAGTTTCTTATTTTCGGTTCGTAGATTATATGCGCCATCTTCATAGAAACTGCTGGACGCTGTGTCGAGCGATATGCTGATCTGTTTACCCGGTTCATAGCCTGTCTGTTCGATTGCTTCGATGATCAGTTTGAGCGGGTCCTCGTTTGAGGAAACCTTAGGCACAAATCCACCCTCATCGCCGACGCTGGTGTTCAAACCTTTGCTTTTGAGTATTTTCTTCAGTACTTGGTAGACTTCACTGCTCCACTGTAGCGCTTCCTTGAAATTGCTTGCACCATGGGGCACGATCATGTATTCCTGAAAATCAGCGCCCTGCCAATTCCCATGGACACCGCCGTTGAGTACATTCATCAACGGTACGGGTAATGTCACCGCATCTGTGCCACCCAGATATTGATAGAGAGGAATACCTGCTTCCTGGGCAGCGGTCCGAGCAATGGCCAGCGAAACACCGCATATGGCATTTGCGCCGAGGTTTTGTTTGTTCGAAGTGTTATCTAACTTAAGCATTTCATTATCGAGTGATGCTAGTTCATCGATGTTCTTGCCCTTGAGCGCGGTCGCGATCTTTTCGTTTATGTTGCGTACGGCCTTGAGGACACCCTTACCGCCAAACCGCTCCTTGTCGCCATCACGCATCTCGAGCGCTTCGTGTATCCCGGTCGATGCGCCAGAAGGAACGGCAGCGCGGCCAGTAACGCCGCTATCGAGTTCTATGTCGACTTCAACAGTTGGGTTGCCACGTGAGTCAAGTATCTCGCGCGCAAAGATTTTTCTTATTTTGCTCATCCTTTATATCCTCCTTTACATTCTGTGCTGCCGATTTAATTGAATTATATGGTAGATATCCTAAATTGTCAATCGTATGTCCGGTTCAGAACAGCGTAATCAATATGATATTATATGTGAACAGGGATCTAATGAGGGTGATAGCGCAACGGGCAGGATAGACAGCGTGCAGCTTCCTTTTTCAGCTCTTCCTTTGGAGCC
>JASFEK010000077.1:0-8093 GCA_050124875.1 Caldifarciminota bacterium
GAAGCATCTGAGCAGATCGGCCTCAGTGAGCAGATAGTTCAGGCTGTCATAAAGACAGGTTATGACCGGGATCGGTCTGGCCAGCCGAAAATTACGCATATCACCATTGATGAGCAGCGCAGTATCGTGGCTTGACATTTTTTCCCGGCATACCTGCAGCATGCCGAGTGATTTGTCCAAACCGACCACCTGGTAGCCCTTGTTCTGCCATAATTGCAGACAGACACCAGTGCCGCAGGCCACGTCAAAGATCATTTTCTCCTGCACGTTGTTAAGGACGATTATTTTCTCGATGTAGTCAACCCAGCTCGGGTAATTCACAAAAGACATGAGCCGGTCGTAAAAGGGTGCGATCGATACGAAAGACGTACTACATGAGCTTGATTTCATAATTGGGCGACTCTTTGGTTATCGTGATATCATGAGGATGACTCTCCCTCAAACCGGCAACACTAATGCGTACGAACTTAGCCTTAGCCTTTAGTTCTTTGATATTCTTCGCTCCACAATAACCCAGCCCCTGCTTCACGCCGCCGACCAGTTGGAATATTACCTCCCTCACCAGACCCCGGTACGGAACTCTTCCCTCTACGCCTTCGGGCACGAATTTGCTTGCACCTTCCTGGAAGTAGCGGTCTGCCGAACCGCGGGACATGGCGCCGAGTGAACCCATTGCCCGGTATTCTTTGTACTGCCTGCCCTCGAGCAGTATTGTCTGGCCAGGACTCTCCTCGGTGCCGGCAAAGAGATTACCGGTCATGACACTCGAAGCACCGAACGCCAACGCCTTCACGATATCGCCGGAATAACGGATGCCCCCATCGGCAATGATCGGGATATTATACCTTGCCGTAACCCGAGCGCATTCTGTGATCGCCGTGATCTGGGGCACGCCGATGCCGGCCACGACCCGGGTCGTACAGATCGAACCAGGGCCAATGCCAACCTTGACCGCGTCGACCCCGAGTTTGGCTAATTCACGGGCGGCCTCGGCCGTACCAACATTTCCGACTACGAGCTGCACTTTGCTGAACGTCTTCTTCATTCGCTTGGTCAGCTGGATCACGCCCTTGGAATGAGCATGCGCCGTATCGATGACGATCGCATCGACACCAGCCTCAACCAGTGCCGCGGCCCGTTCCAAAGTAGCCCGGTCCGTGCCGATTGCGGCCGCGCAGCGCAGCCTACCCATTTTGTCCACGGTCGCATTGGGATGTTCCATCTTCTTAATAATATCCTTTACCGTAATGAGTCCTTTGAGTTTTCCTGCTTTATCGACGATGGGCAGTTTTTCAATACGGTATTTCTTTAGTATCCTCTGTGCTTGTTCAAGACTCGTGCCTTCCGGTGCGGTAATCAGTTTCTCATGGGTCATTATTTCCCTGACCCTACGCCCGAGGTTCTTCTCAAAGATTATGTCTCGGTTAGTGAGTATCCCCACTATTTTTTGATTCTTGTTGACGACCACAACACCAGAAATCGAGTATTTTTCCATCAATTCATTCACCTTACGGATCGTCGTGTCCTCCTCGACCGTTATCGGATTCATGATCATGCCGCTCTCGGCCCGCTTGACCTTTCGCACCTGGGCCTGCTGTTCTTCGATCTTCATGTTCTTATGGACAACGCCGATACCACCCTCCTGGGCAAGAGCGATCGCCATCGCGGACTCGGTCACGGTATCCATTGCCGCGCTGACAATTGGCACATTTAGTTTAATATTGCGGGAGAACTTCGTTGCGACACTGCATTCTTGGGGTAAAACTTCAGAATATTGGGGGGTTAATAAAACATCATCAAATGTAAGACCTTCTTTGATATTTATGCTTACCATTATATATTATAATGATTTTTCCTATTCCGTCAAGAAAAAAGTGTATTTCTAGCTAGTGTTTTGCGGCGCCTTACTGCTTCGGCAAAAACCAGAGGCCAGAAACCTCCTGCTTATCATTATATACTACCTTTATGTCCAGCTGGGATTTCTCAAAGGTGCAGGTCACGTACACAACATTGTACCCCTGTTCTTTCACCTGCCTCACGCCGACTATGTCTACGAATGCCCCGACCTGGGATTGCAGCGATTGCCAAGCCCCCTCTACCTGATCCACAGGCATCGCATCCTTCATGGCGGCATCAAACTTGGCGTGCACATTCACATAATCACCCTTGGCCAGCATCCCGACAAAGCTTCTTGCCGGCACGGTCAGGTCGGTCGCGCACGGCACCTCTCCCTGCTCGCAAGCAATAAAGACCAAGCCTAGCACAAGCATCAAAGAAAGACTGAATCTCATTCTTCCTCCCTTATTCTTCTGATCAGCATCGATGATCAATTATCCCTATATGGCTCTAAAGGGATTATAGATGTATGTCTAGAAATGTCAATGCCCGGTCCCCATTTGCACTGTCTTCTATGAGTTTCACAGGTATTGACATGCGTAGGTCGTAACATATAATTTCTCAACGAATATTCTGTAAGTTTGCACGCAAGGCTATAGTCTGGGAGGAAACATGTTTTGTAGAACAAATGCAGCACATACATCAAAGTTCACAGCGACCGCATTGCTTATATGTTTGATGACCATTAGCTGCGTTAAGGAATACCCGCCATTTGATGAGTATCAGGTGGCAGGTTACGCACCGATAGACACCGTACTCTATGGCAGCCTTTTTGTCGCCGGTGATCGTCTATACGTTCTCTATGACACATTGTACTACAATCAATGGAGCCTGATACGCGAGTATGACATATCTGATCCACTAGCGCCCGAACTGATAAGCGTCGAAGAAATGACTTTACCGCTCTGGACATATTACGTCAGCCATCAGGATACATTGGTGTTCTTTCAACAGTACTATACTGGTTTGACCATATTCAACTTGAGCAGCCGTGTTTCTTATGATCTAGTCTTTGATTTTGGCATAAATGACATCGCGTATGCTCAAGATTATCTCTTCGTGAGTGCATACGACGGCCTTCACGTCCTTGATATTTCCGCTCTGCCGAACTACGTGGAGGTCTTTCACGACACTGCCGGTTACGCCCCCGCGTTCAATGTCTTGCGCGATACGGTGCTGCTTGAGATATACAATGTATACGGGTATCAATATAAGTTCTGGAACGTCACAAATCCCGAGCAACCAGAAGGAATCCTTGAGGGAGATCTGCCCAATCAGCCGTACAACATAGCTTATATCGGACTGACCGAACAGTACCTGGTATGCTCATACTATTCGAATATTCGTGTTTACCATTATGACCTTGACGATTCGTTGGTCTACGAAGACGCAATGCACCTGGATTTCACACCCGATATCCTTGTGGTTTCCGATTCTCTAGTATACGTCGCTGACCACGATCATATTGAAATCATCCGCATCGGTGACTTATCTACCGTGCAAATAGGTCTCGGAGACTCTTACACTGAGGGGATACTATCAATCGACGTACTCGATGGGCGCATCTATGTGCTGATACGGAACAGGGGCATTCAGGTGTACGAAAGGAGGGAGCCATGAAGAGAACATTCATCCTAGTACTCATCCTATGGTGCTCTACGGCTGCACTCGATCATTCCCATCGTATCAAGTCGCTCGGCACTGACTTTGCCAACCTGATCCCTGACTATGAAACCGATCTCTATCGCGACCCCCAGATTCTCAACCAGGGCATTGCCGGTATATCCTTTGAGCCGACACTTATCTACTACTACCGGCAATCTCTATATCTGTATGTTCCTGTACGCCGGGTGCCGGTCACGCTGCAGCTCATGTACAAGAAACTGGGTTTGATGGGTCAGTACTGGCTGAACTACTCACACGAGCTGGAGCCGCACGATTACGGATGGCATTCATCCACCTACAAGGCATTTCGTATTAACGATATCTGGATGTATCGAGTACGGAAAGCCGTAATCAACCTGTACAATGATTTGGACTATTCAAGAATCAATTACCTGACCTCGACCAACTCCGAGTCGATTGAGAGCTCCATTGAGTATATCGCAAGAACCCAGTTCTCGCTTCAGCTCAGAGAACCTCTCCGCTTGGATCTGAAACTTGGCTACGGATTCTACGAGAGCCGCAATGAAATCGATAACAGCGAAATCTCTAAGCAGCGCATAAATCTGGGCTTGGCCCGTATCGGGGTCTACTGCCGGAATATTTCACGTGCTAATGATTTCACGTCGTGGTATGTCGTTCTCGGCAGTCCAATGACCAACAGGGAAATCGACTCTTTACCCTATTCGGTCTACTCGCAACTGGCAGAAAACGAAACAGAATTCGTCACGTTTGCCCGTACCTTGATGGTCCGGTTCGCTATTGCCAGAGCCTTGCCAATCACCAACCATGGATTCGTTGCCGTTGGCATTAAGAATTCCTTCCTCTATCAGGACACAGAGAATGTTGCCGAAGCCAATGACTTACGTGGGATAGTGAATATGATATCACTGCCAATCGGTTTCGAATATAGAATCAAGGCGGTTACGCTCCGCTTCGGAACGAGATTTCACTATGATTTTCAATCACTGCGCACCGCTGATGAGAGTGCACTATCACATCAAACAATAGAACACGGATTCGGCTATGCTTATTCGTTCGGCCTAGGCTGGCAGCCGCACAAGAACGTCACCCTTGATATATACAACAATGGAAACCTAAGCTACATTACGGACTGGGCACTATACGTGAAGTATTTGTTTTAGTCAATCTTCTACCGCCCTGTCAGAGCAATCCAGACAAGGCATGACAGCGCACTAAACGCTGGCAATGACCAAAATGTCGAAATTGTAGAAAAATCAATACATTTCGAGGCTTCCCAGGTTGACAATTTAAGGTTTTTGTATAGAATTAAGTTCATTGGGGGTTTAATGAAAGACATATCAAGACGAGACTTTATCAAATATTGCGGGCTGGGTGCGTTCGGACTGTTCATCAAACCGACACTCTCCTGCGCCAAAACACTCGATGGCGATCCGCTACGCAGTGAGGTAATCCAATGCTTTCACGAGAACGCGACCATTGGCAGCACGATCAATGAACCGGTTGTGCAGATCATGATGGATGAATCCATAAAAACCCTGACCGGCATCACGGACGTCGGCGAGGCATGGAAATCAATCTTCCCGGGCATAACCGAGAACAGTGTGATCAGTATCAAGATAAACACGATAAACGAATACCAACCGACCCATCCCGAGTTTGTGAACTGCATCGTTGACGGTTTGACCCAGATGCAGTTTGGCAGTCACAATTATATTAGAAATAATATCATAATCTGGGACCGCACCGATTGGGAACTGAACGATGCCGGCTACTCGGTCTACGACGGTTCAGACCCGTACACGGTCCGGTGCTTCGGCACCAACCATTCTGGTGTGGGCTATGACTATTCCACACCCTTTAATGTCGACGGCGTTACCAGTTATCCCAGCCGGATACTGACCCAGATGACCGACTATCTCATCAACGCCGCGGTGCTCAAGGACCACAACGGCGCACAGGTCACACTCACCATGAAGAACCACTACGGTACGATACACAATCCAGGTTCTCTACACAGTAGCGGCTATACCTGCAACCCGGATATCGCGGCGCTCAGCGCACAGATACGCGACGTGGTCGTGCCGAACAACATCCAGAAGATATTCATTATCGACGGCCTGTTCGGCCGGGTCAACTGGGGGCCGGGCGGCTCGCCCAACTGCAATCCCAAGAAGCTGCTCATGAGCTTTGACACGGTTGCCTGTGACTTCCAGGGACAGAATATAATAAACGAAGAGCGGCTCAATCTAGGATACAATACGATATCGGCCCCGCATATTCCGACCGCGGCGGCGGCGCCGTACAATCTCGGCTCGACCGATGTCGACCTCATCGAGATAAACAATCCCACCGGAATCAGCGAGTTCACCAAGGACACACCGGCACAGCATTCATTAAGCGTGGCGCCTAATCCGGTCCGCACACGAACCACGATCAGCTTTTCCATGAATAAGGCATCACCGGTGAACATTGATCTGATCAATGTTTCGGGCCGTGTCGAAGACCGGATCTTCACTGGCAATCTAGCCGGCGGCAAGCACCGTATCAGTTACGAGATGAAGAAACGCGTGACCTCAGGCCCCTATTTTGTCAGACTGAGCCATAACGGCGCCAATGTGCTGAAAAAAGTGACGATCTTGAACTAGGGGGTAACATGAAAAGATCCCTGCTCATTCCTTTATTACTGCTACTTCTTGTCACCTGCACCCAGGAACAAGAGACCCAGACCATCGATGTCGTGGATCTGGTACCACAGGACAACGAGATCAGCGGTTGGGTGAGAGACGGGAACATGGATGTCGCGGAAAATGAGACGCAGTTATACGATCTCATAAATGGTGAAGGTGTGGTCTACGTCGACAACGGTTTTGTCAAATCGGCGTTTCAGAATTATCAGGGCGAGGTGACCGGTAATCTGCGCGACATAAGATTACGCATATTCGATATGGGCGATACCCTGAACGCACGCGCGGTCTACCATGACAGCCGGATCGAGAACGGCAACGAAACGCCGTGGACCGAGACCGGACATGCCGGCACCGAGGCGCGCTATGATGAGAACCTGCTATTTGACTACCGGCTGGATTTCTGGGAAAACCGATTCTATGTCGAGATCGTGATCTATGACGAGAAGACACCGCAGGGCCTCAACATCGCCAAACTCTTTGCGATCAATGTCTCCGAAGCGATCAGGGCAATAAACATCACCCCGGAGAACTAGCATGGATAGGATATCCAGACGGGATTTCCTTAAGATCAGTACCGGTGCCGCGCTCGCCACGCTGCTACCCAAGTCGCTGCTCAGGGCGGGTAACTCGAACGGACCGGTCATCGGTGTGGCGCACGGGGATAATACGAAATTGGTGCATGCTGCAGTCGACCTTGTGGGCGGCATCGGCAAATTCGTTAAGACCGGTGATGTAGTATGTATCAAACCGAATCTATCATTCGCATCCAACACGGACTGCGGCGCGACCACCAGTGCCGGAATGGTGAAACAGATGGTGCAGTTGTGTCTGGACGCCGGGGCCAAGAAGATCTTCGTCGTCGATCATACGATTCAAGATCCAACACTCTGCGTAGAGCGTAGCCGGATCGAGGAGGCAATAATCGACAAGAAGGTCAGCCTGGTAACTTTGCAGCAAGAACGACAATACACCGAAATCGAAGTCCCTGGCGGCAAGCAGTTGAGTACGATACAGGTCCCCAAGATACTCCAGAATGCTGATCTGCTGATCAACATGCCGACCGCGAAATCCCACTCGGCAACGGGCGTGAGCCTGGGCATCAAGAACCTGATGGGATTGATCTGGGATCGTGGTTACCTACACCGCGTGGATCTGCACAAGGCAATTGCCGAATTGGCGACCGTTATCAAACCTGGACTCACGGTCGTCGATGCCACACGCGCCCTCACCAGTGGTGGGCCAGGGGGGCCGGGCAAGACGGTCATCCTCAACAAGGCGGTCGCGGGTAGGGATCCGGTGGCGGTTGATTCCTACACCGTGGGCATCGCGCAGTGGTATAAGAAATCATGGACCGGCAATCAGGTGAAATACATCAGGGCCGCGGCCGACTTGGGCTTAGGTGAAATCGATACCGCCCAGATGCAGATCAAGGAAGCGGCTGCCTGACGAAAAAGACGCTCACGACCACGGGCCGGTGAAGCTGAGAACCAAGAAACACCGCCTCATCAGATGGGCAATACAATTTGCCTTTCTGGCAATCTTCATCCTGACCTTCATCTACACACGCTACAAGTCTCCCGTATCCTTTCAAAACATCTTCTTCCGCTTGGATCCGCTCGTACTCATCATTACGAGCATCGCATACCGCGCGATCATCACTGCCGCCATAATCTCAGTATTCCTCGCTGCGGCCACGCTCGTTTTCGGCCGCTTCTTTTGCGGATTTATCTGCCCGCTCGGGACATTGATAGACGTCTTCGATACCTTCATCAAGAAACGGCTGGGCACCGGGCATGCCTTGAAGAATGGCAAGTATTACATACTACTATTCCTTATTGTCGGCGCGGCCCTGGGTGCATCTTT
>JASFEK010000078.1:0-8039 GCA_050124875.1 Caldifarciminota bacterium
CAGTGAGAATGAACTTAAAAGCCATTATGCCTCCTTTTATAACCATTCTGGCATGGAAATCGCTTACACGTTCTTATCTACTACGTTCAACTTACAGCTAGAGACCGAGTTTCCTTTTCTCCTGCACGATCTGTCTGAGCATTTCCTTGAAACGTGGTCTCGTTTTCAGAATCCAATTTTCAAAATGGTTCTGCAGCTTAATACCGGTCCACCGATGATTATTCAAATCTTCTGCTCGGAACCGATATCCTTCTTTGCTAAGCGTCGCCGGCGTCAAACAGATTGGGCAACGGAACTTATCACCATCGACATGCTCGAACATTCTACTACGATCAATCGGGCAGTAATCTTGAGTGACCGATTCATACGGCTCATCCTTGTGGTCGATCAATTCTGTCACCGTAGACTGCACAGCAGCCACACTATCATTGAGCAAAACCTCACCTGGCCCGGCTCCGTATACAACGGCACTGGAAACGACTCTCCTGCCGAGAGCGAGGAGCAAGAGGTTCATTAAGGGCTGCTGAAACTGATGCCAGTCTGCCAGGGCTGCAACCCCGATGCTCGCGGCATGTCCGGTGGTTTGCGCATTGAGATATTGAGATATCGCAAGATATCTGTCTAATAATAGCTTCAGTGTACCTGGTATTGTCAACACATACACCGGTGCGATCAGAAGTAATTTGCCGGCGTCTTGTATGATACCGAGCAACCGGTAGAGATCATCCTCCAGAGGGCATTTCTGATCTTCTTTGAGGCAAGTAAGACATCCCCGGCACTGTTGCAGTTCGAAATCTTTCAGGTACACGATCTCGCCTGAATCGATATCGTGTTTGAACGCTTGCCTGAGTGCAAGGTGACCCAGTAGATCGCTGTTACCTCTGCGCCTGGCCGAAGCAACGATTACGAGGAAATGCACACTCACAGATCGGCTATCGTACTACGGGTAGGATGCCCGTATCGTCTGGCGTCGCACGGTTATGTTCTTTTGAATAATCGTCACATACAACATGGATTCACCTTGATTTCAATTCCTTTGTGCTATCTAACTCGACGATAGGTTGAAAAGCATCTACCTGCTCGCCTTCTGTAAAGTTGACCTGCTTGACAACACCATCGCGCGGGGCGCGTAGTTCGTTCTGCATTTTCATAGCCTCAACAATGGCGAGTGTATCCCCAGCCTTGACCACCTCACCCACTTTGACCGGCATCTTCACCAGCAAACCAGGCATAGACGAAACCACACTGTTCTTTTCCGCAGTCGTCTCGGCGGGTCCGTGTACACTCCCCTTGGCCTTTCCCAACGTGTAGTATTCCCCGTCAACCGCCAGATAGTATCTATCACTATCCTGGGCAAAGTACATGCGCCGTACTCCTCCCTCGAATCTGTAACTCACCTGACACCCCTCTACGATACAATCTTTGAAACGGTAAACATCCTGACCAATAGTGATGACAAATTCATCTTTTTCTTCCCGGACATCAATATCGTGTTGCTTGTTCAAATAAGACAGCTGGTAATGCATAAATCTCCTATTCCACCATGGTTCTCACACCATTCCTGATATGTACATTCAGTGATTACATATTTCCCACTGGCCCAGTTCCTGCCAGGGCGTAGTACCATAGTGGGTATCGTCAATGCTGACCGCCCTCTGCGCCTTGCGGTCATTGACCGCTATCGCCATGGCCGCACGCGCCAAGACCCCGGGTACATGTTTCTCTGGTATCCTTAATTCGGATTCATTATCATCAATGAAGTGAGTATGGTAATCGCCATTACTAAACTTCTCTGTGTCCATGACCCGCTTCAGATATCCCAGATTGGTCTTGATCCCAATGATTATGTAATTCTCCAGAGCACCAGACATTCTCTTTATCGCAGTTGGCCGGTTCTCTGACCAAACAACAAGTTTGGCAAGAATCGGATCATAGTGGGGCGGTACATTCCAACCCTGGTAAATACCCGTGTCGACTCTGATACCGGGACCGCTGGGCTCATTCAGAAATAGAATCTTACCCGGACAGGGCAGGAAGTTGTTCTCGGGATCTTCGGCATATATGCGTGCCTCGATTGCGTGACCCCTTTGTGCGATGTCATCCTGCGTCATCGTAATCTTCCCGCCGGCCGCGATTATGATCTGCTGGCGGACCAGATCAATACCGGTCACCATCTCAGTAATGGGATGTTCAACCTGCACCCTTGCGTTCACTTCAAGGAAATAGAACCGCTGGTTTTCGTCCAGCAAGAACTCTACGGTGCCGGCATTCGTATAGTCAGCTACCTCAATTACTTTCTTGGCCGACACGCCCATCTCGCGACGCAAATTCTCATCGAGGGCAGTTGATGGCGTTTCTTCAATGATCTTTTGATGGCGCCGCTGTATCGAACACTCGCGCTCGAATAGATGTACTACCCTACCATGTTGATCTCTCAAGACCTGAAATTCAATATGACGCGGCCGCTCAATGTATTTCTCAAGATAGACTGTTTCATCGCCGAAGGCACTCTTTGCCTCTCGCTGTCCGGCTGCAACGCTCGCCTCGAGTTCCTTTTCATTACGGACTATGCGCATGCCCTTACCACCGCCGCCCATTGAAGCCTTTACGATAACCGGGTAGCCGACTTTGGCGGCCATCGCACTGAATGCAGTCATATCAGCATCCGCAACCTGCATACCGGGGATGATCGGCACACCGACTTTCTGCACTGTGTTACGCGATGCCACTTTATCGCCCACCAACGCAAGAGCCTTGGATGTCGGGCCGATGAAGACGAGACCCCTATCCTCACAGGCTTTTGCGAACGCGGCATTCTCGGCAAGAAATCCATACCCGGGGTGGATGGCTTGTGCACCACAATCCTTTGCCGCATCGATTATGCCAGGGATATTCAAATAGCTTTCACCCGGAGCCGAGTCGCCGATCCAGTACGCATCATCCATGAAGCGCAGATGGTATGAGTTCTTGTCAACCGTCGAATAAACACCGACCGCGGAAATCCCGAGTTCCCTGCATGCACGAGCCACGCGGACGGCAATCTCCCCCCTGTTAGCGATCAATATCCTATTGAACATAAAACCTCATGCACCCCCGTCAGAGTTCCAACGCGGCTTTCGTTTCTGTAAGAATGCGTTCATTCCTTCTTGCCCTTCTACTGAACCACGTATCTGCGCGATTACTTCGGCCGTATAACGCTTAACCTCACCGTAGTTCATCATGGGCACGTTCCGCAGCAGGTCCTTACACCGGCTGATCGCATCCGGGCCGCTGGACAAGAGCTGGCTGGCGTACTGGCCCACCTCATTATCCAATTCTTCTAGTTCTGTTACCTTATTGATCAAACCAGCACCAAGCGCGCGCTCCGCAGTCATTCTCTCACCGGTCAGGAAAAATTCCCGGCACTTCCCTTCCCCACATTTCTTCACCACATACGGCGATATGCACGCGGGGATGAGACCGATCTTAACCTCGCTGAAGCTGAACTTGGCGGTTCTCGCGGCGACAGCGATATCACAGACGGCCACAAGACCAGTTCCGCCTCCGATGGCCGCACCATTGACCCTGGCGATCGTCGGCTTTGGACACGAATAGATCGCGTAGAGCATGTCGGATAGTTCCAGCGATTCTTTCAGGTTGTCATCATATGAATAATCCTTGACTCTCTTCATCCAGTTCAAGTCGGCACCCGCACAAAACGATTTCCCTTTACCACTTACGACCACCACCCTGATATCGGCGCGTTTTTCAATTTTACTGAAAACATCGGTCAATTCGTGGATCATGACATCGTTGAATGCGTTATGGACATCGGGCCGGTTAAAGGCCACAGAAGCAATGCCGTCTTCACAATCATAGAGTATTGTTTGATACTGCTGTTCTACCATATTACTGTCCCCTTAAATACCAAAGCAGTGTGCTTAATCCGCGCTGTCACCTTTTGTTTTCGTGAGCACCGGTTCGATGAGCAGAACCCAGGCCGGTTTCTTCGCCCGGGAACGATGTCTGGTGCCTTTCTTCACAAGATAACCCTCGTTCTCCTTGAGCTCTATCGACTCTCTGGCCGTATCGATGTATATCTTTCCTCTAAGCACCAGAAAGAATTCATCCTCATTCAAGTGTGCATGCCAGTCGTAAGCCCCTTCGATCTTCGCAACTCTGAGCGCGGTTTGATGAACATGCAATATGTCCCTTGGTTGCCACGGATCCTTGATCTCCTTGATCAAATTCTTCAAGCTTATCTTCGCCACAAGACCCCCTTCTGCAAAAACAAAATCCTAAATACCCAAACACCTAGAAGCCAAAACCGCACACCGGTTTTAGGAATTTAGGCATTTTTCCATTTAGGTATTTGTTGTGTTACATCCTGAACACGCCGAACTTATGCTCGGGTATCGGTGCATTCAGGGACATGCTTATTGCCAGTCCCAATGTCTCACGTGTGTCCAGCGGGTCGATTATCCCATCATCCCAGAGACGCGCCGTTGAAAAGTACGCACTGGATTCATACTCGTACTTTGCCAGTATCGGCTTCCTTATCTCTTCGATCTCATTCTTCGTTGGCTTCTTGCCCGCCTTCACAAGCGACCGCACCTTGATGTCAGTCAACACACCAGCTGCTTGTTCTCCACCCATAACACATATCTTCGAGGTCGGCCAGGTCCAGAGCAGACGTGGGTCATAGGCTCGACCGCACATGCCATAATTGCCAGCGCCATATGAGTTACCGATGATGACCGTGAACTTCGGCACCTGTGCATTGGCCACCGCATGAATGAGCTTTGCTCCATCCTTGGCAATACCACCATGCTCGTAGCGCTTGCCAACGATGAATCCGGTGATATTCTGCAGAAAGAGAATCGGTATCCTGCGCACCGCACACATGGAAACGAAGTGAGCGCCCTTTTGTGACGATTCAGAAAACAGGACGCCATTGTTTGCCAGAATCCCCACTGGATAGCCCATGATGCGGGCAAAGCCGCATACGAGAGTCGTGCCGTACAGCGACTTGAATTCATGAAACTCACTACCATCCACGATACGTGCTATGACCTCACGAACATCAAACGGTTTCCGCAGATCAGCCGGTATTATACCGTACAGTTCAGCCGGGTCGTAGGAGGGCTCAGCCGATTGTGAACGCGGTAATGGATATTTGCACGCCTTGCCCAGATTCTCCACTATATTACGTGTGATCTGAATTGCATGTTCGTCGTTCATTGCGAAGTGATCAGCTACCCCTGATATCCGGCAATGTACGTCGGCACCACCCAGATCTTCCTCGCTCACGACTTCACCAGTAGCTGCCTTGACCAGCGGGGGTCCTCCGATGTATATCGTGCCCACACCTTTGACGATCACCACCTCGTCACTCATTGCTGGTTGATAGGCACCTCCGGCCGTGCAAAAACCTAGGACAACTGATATCTGAGGAATATTGTCAGCCGACATTCGTGCCTGATTAAAGAATATCCGGCCGAAATGATACCGGTCGGGAAAGGTCCCGACTTGTAACGGTAAGAATATGCCTCCTGAATCAACCAAGTATATGCACGGCAAACGGTTTTCAATGGCAATCTCCTGCGCGCGAATATGCTTCTTGATCGTTTCGGGTATGTAGGTTCCGCCTTTTACTGTAGCATCATGAGCAACGACCATGACCTCACGGTTCTTGACGAGACCAACTCCGGTTATGATGGCCGCTGACGGATGTCCATTATCATACATATCCCACGCAGCCAGGCTATTCAATTCCAAAAAAGGCGTACCTGGGTCAAGAAGCTTCTTCAACCTGTCCCTGACAAAGAGTTTACCCCTATCCGCGTGCTTCTTATGCATGTATTCAGGGCCGCCCTTCCTAACTGTTGAAAGCCGTTCCTTGAGCGTGCCCACGGCCTTTTCCATGACCGACTTGTTTTCCTTGAAATCCGTACTCTTCGTGCTTATTTTGGATTCAATGCGATACATAGGCTCCCTGAAATCTCAAATCCCAAAAAAGGCAAATTACAAATATACTCCAAATCCCAACTTCAAATCTTTTGCTTGGTGCTTGGATCCTTGCTTTTTATTTGGAATTTGTGATTTGTTATTTGGCATTTAAACAAGTATTGCCTTATAGCCGTAGCAGATTATCCCGGTGTGGCCTTCTGGATATAACTTGCGAAAAACAAATCTTACCCGCTTGCCTATCTCCACATCCTCTGGCTTGCAGTCGACAACCTGAGTCGTCAATCTCACGCCGTTATCAGACTCGACTATTGCCACGCTGTATGGTACCTGCGTCTCGAAATCCTTTGGCGCCACGCGTATTGTCGTAAAGGTCAGTATCTTTCCATAATCAGATATCTTTTCAGTATCGAAATCTCGTGCCCCACACCCCTTGCATACCTTGCGTGGAGGAAATGATAACTGACCGCAGCCTCGGCATTTCGCCGCTTCGAGGCGATACCTCTGCGGCATCTCTCTACGATATCTTGGTGAAGGCATAATACCTCCTTATCAGGATAAATACCCAAATCCGCCTTCGGCGGACCCGAAAACCTAAATTCCTAAACATCATTTCAGACACTTGTAGATAATTGTCGAGAGGATTTTGATCAACTCAACGCTTTCATTCAGCTGTGGCTCAATAGTGTTCTGTCTCAGCAGCTTTCCGACGACTATGACACGAAGCCAGTAGCGTGTCTCCTTAACCTCTTTGAAGGCAACGTCAACTCTGTAGACAAAGTCATTCAGAGTCAAAGAACCATCTGCCTCTTCGAGGTTAGCGCCAACCGATGTTCCTGATTTGCACAATTGCCTTCGCACGATAATAGCTTCATCAGTATTCGGTAGCTTCGCCGCGAGTTCAAGTATGGCTATAGCGAAATTGAATGTTCGCTCCTTTAGTTCATCACTTACACTGAATTTCTTCCGGAATTTTCTTGCCATTTAGGTATCTAGGTATTTCGGTATTTAGGCATTTGAAAATATGTGTACTACCGATGATGCACCTGAACCACCCATGTTCTGTGTCAATCCAATATGCGCATTCTTGACCTGTCGTTTTCCGGCAGTGCCGCGCAGCTGTTCTACAACTTCCACGACCTGTGCGACGCCTGTGGCGCCTACCGGATGGCCTTTGGACTTCAGCCCCCCAGAAGGATTCACGGGAATTGGTCCTTCGAGCGCTGTTCGGCCTTGTTCGGTAAATGAACCACCTTTACCCTTCTCAACAAAACCCAATTCTTCGATGATACATATCTCGGCTATGGAAAAACAGTCGTGGACTTCAGCAAAGCTGATATCACGCGGTGTTACCTTGGCCATATCATATGCTGCCTGCGCCGAATTTTTCACTGCTCTCAGCATAGTAATGTCCTCCCGAGCATGGAGCGCCAGGCAATCTGTAGCCGCTCCCGTCCCTAGAACTCTCACCAATGGTTTTTCCAATTTCTTGGCTATCTCGGCCGATGCGATTATCGCACAAGCCGCGCCATCGGATACCGGTGAACTATCAAGCACGGTCAGGGGATCGGCAACCATTGTTGCATTGACTACCTGATCGACCGTGACCTCACCTGGAAATTGTGCATTCGGATTCGAAGAACCATTACGATGATTCTTCACCGATACCATGGCCAGTTGTTTTCTCGTCGTACCATATTGATGCATATGGGCCCGCGCGATCATAGCGTAAAGACCGGGAAACGTGATACCGTGGTAAACCTCATACTCCTGATCGGCCGCTGTAGCAAGTGCATACGTCACGTCCGCGCCATCGGTCATCTTTTCCACACCCCCGACCATGACGATATCGCTATGGCCTGAAGCAACTTCGAAAAACCCGAGTCGCAACGCCATACCGCCCGAGCAGCATGCCGATTCCACACGCACTGCCGGTACTGGTGCTATACCCAGGTAATCGGCCATGAGCGCACCAATGTGCTCCTGACCGACGAAAAGTCCAGGTGTCATCGATCCCACGTACATGGAGTCAATACGATCCACACCTGCATCATCAATCGCCTTGAGTGCTGCTTCGACGAAGATATCCCGCA
>JASFEK010000079.1:0-8029 GCA_050124875.1 Caldifarciminota bacterium
CGGTGGCAATACCGATCTGGCCTTCGCGGGCCGCCACTTCAGAGACGATTTTGTGCGGGCCTAGTAGGTTACTGAGATTTCTGGTGGTGATCTTGAGCTTGCCGCGCTTGCCCTCGGCGATTCTCTTGGCTGCCTTGCGGCATATGGAACCAATCAAGCGCTCAAGGTTTCTGACGCCTGCTTCCTTTGTGTAGTTGCTGATTATGCTCTTCACCGCCGCATCGTCAAACTTTACCTTACCCGTTTTCAAGCCGTTTTCATGTATCTGACGGGGGATCAGGTACTTCTTGGCGATCTCCAACTTCTCTTCGAGTATATAGCCAGGCAACTCGATCATTTCCATGCGGTCTTTCAGGGCAGGGATTATCGGGTCGATGATATTGCCCGTGGCGATGAACATGACGTGCGAAAGATCGAAAGGTACTTCCAGATAGTGATCAGAGAACGCATTGTTCTGCTCAGGGTCGAGTACTTCGAGCAGGGCCGAAGAAGGGTCACCGCGAAAATCTGCACCCACCTTGTCGATTTCATCGAGCATGAATACAGGATTGTTCATGCCACAGTTCTTGATCGATTGGATGATTCTACCGGGCAACGCTCCAACGTACGTTCTGCGGTGTCCGCGTATTTCAGCTTCATCCCGGATACCACCCAATGATATACGGATGAATTTTCTCCCCAAAGCGCGGGCGATGGATTTGCCGAGCGATGTCTTACCTACTCCGGGTGGGCCAATGAAGCAGAGTATCGTTCCCCTGGAATCCGGCTTCAGCTTCTTTACTGCCAGGTATTCGAGAATTCTCGTTTTCACCTTCTCGAGATTATAGTGATCATCATTCAGTATCTTCTGTGCCCTCTTTATGTTAAGGTTGTCTTGAGTCGCCGTTGACCAGGGCAGTGATATAAGCCAATCGATATACGTTCTCGAAACGGTATATTCGGCGGCCTGCGGCGGCATTTTGGCGAGGCGGTCGAGTTCTTTCAAGGCAACCGCATTGGTCGTCTCCGGCATCTTTGCATCCAGGATCTTCTTTCTCAGTTCTTCGATCTCCCGGGCATGCTCGTCGGTTTCGCCCAGTTCCTTTTGAATTGCCTTGAGCTGTTCGCGCAGATAGAATTCACGCTGGCCCTTATCCAGTTCGCTCTTCACGTCAGAGCGGATCTTCGCACCCAGTTCGAGAATGCTGATTTCCTTCTGGAGCATGGGAATGAGTTTGGTAAAGCGTTCCTTGGGGTCGGTTATTTCAAGGAGTGCTTGTTTTTCGTTATAATCAAAGTTGATCGTGCTGGAGACAAAGTCGACGAGATTGTCCGAATTCTCCATGTTCAGAACGACCGCCGCGTACTCATCGGGCAAATATGGCGCAAGGGATACGAGATGCTGGAACATTGCGACCACGTTCCGCATCATTGCCTCAAGGGCCACGGTCTTCTTGTAGGTGGGGGATACGGTGTTGATCTTAGCCTTCAGGTACGGTTCGGTCTGGGTGAATTCATCAACCCGGAAGCGCTTCAACCCCTTGATGAGCAGCCTGATCGTTCCGTCAGGAAACCTGAGCATCTTGGTGATCTGTATCACGCAGCCGATCCTGAAGACCTCGTTGGGTTTCGGTTCTTCGATGTCCGGATTGCGTTGGGTCAAGGCACCGGCGAGTTTGTTCGTGGTGAGAATTTCATCGATCAGTTTGGCCAGTTTCTGCGTGTGTATAATCAGCGGCACAACCTGATCAGGAAAAATGACGCCGCCTTTGATGGGGATGATCCCTAGTTCAGTGGGGATTTTTATGGACGTATCAGCCATTACAGAATTTGGACAAATGCCGATGCTGAATGTTTATTTTCTTTTTCCCTCACAATGATCAGTCGCCCTCAACCGGGATTATCGTTTCCACCAAGATCTGGAACTGCAGGGTAAGGATGCCATCTTGAACCTCGTAGTTGTAGCGGCGGATTTCGATCGGTAAGGGAAAATCGACACGACGGCTGAACCGACCATACGGTATCTCGAGATTATGAAAAATACAGCAGTCTGGGGATAGAATAACTGGCGCCTGCCGGCTGCCGGTTATTACCATGTACCGGCTGCGAAGATGAATGACGACATCCTGCAGGCTCACGCCTGGAAGCTCGAGGTGTACGATTACGCTGTCGGCGGTGGTGTAAAGATTATACAGGGGTTGCCAGTTGATGACCTCGGACAGTGTTTCTTCATCTGCGTAATCGAGATCATTGTCGAGAACGAATCTTGGATCGATACCCTTTTTCTTATCTGAAGCAGTGTGCTTCATGAGCCATTATAGCCCAAAATCGAGCCGTGTCAAGCGCATCCCAGAACCGCTTACGTCTTCTTGGAAGTAATCTGCGTTCGCGACGGAGTTGAAGCGCCTAGTCTTGTGCCTCGTCGGCTTTCGCGGTCAGTCTTTGAAGAACATCCTGAGCCGTGAGGGCGATCGTTTGATTCCGGCTGTTGGCTGCTTTTTGCAGGATTTGCACGGCTTCGGGCGTGCTGATCTGAGCAAGCGCATTGAGTGCGGCGACCTTGGTCGGTAGCAGCACTTCTGCGTTCCACCAGGCGTGTTCCTTGATTATCCCTTTCAGGGCGTCGACGATCAGCTCGTCTTTGCACTTGCCCAACACTTCAATGACCGAACACCGAAATTGCTCCTCGTCAGTCTTGGGGAATCGATTAGTCCGCTTCAGCCAGCTGAGAATGGTCGGGATGTTCGACTGGATATCTTCTGGTTCCAGGTACTTCATAGCTTCGATCGTGACACTCGGGTATATGCTGTTCAGGGCCTTTTTCAGATATTCCCTGCTTTTTGGCCCGCCGACCTTGTTGAGACTCGTTATCACCTCGAGTTGAACTTGCTCAACATCCTCGTCCAGCAACGTACCGATTTCGTCGACCATGGCTTCGGCTTTCAGTTCACCTAGAATGAAGATACCATTGCGTCGTGCATACCATTCCTCTGCTTTAAGCAGACCAGCAACGATCGGGATGACCCGTTCACTCATTCTCTTGAAGATGTCGAGTATCTTCATGCGTACGGAATAATCTTCGGTTTCCCGGAGGGTCTGTAGCAGTAACGGGGCAGAATGATCAGCCAGTGCGATCAATGCTTCTCTTGCTTCGCCATACGTACCGGCAGCCCATAGTGATGATATTAGTTCCGGGATATAAGTCGGGTCCCTGGTTTCGCCGATCGCCTTGATCAGTACACGCTTGCGTTCCAGGAATATCGTGTCTTTGCGCATCAAATACTTTGCGAACTTCTTGGCAATGAATTCCGTTATCTCTTTGACCGTCCGGTCCCGGGCCTTGATGTATAGGATTTTCATTGCGTCTACGGCCTTGGTAAATACATTGAATTCTGGTTCTGCCTCGGCCAGGGTGTCCAGGCGGTTGGCGATCAGGCGCACCAGATCGTAGTTCTTGGCGTCGAAAAGTTTGTCACTGTAAGAGATGAGCGCCTCGATAGCCTTCATCCGCTCTTCGGGCGACGAACTCCGTAGGGCAGGGAAATGACTTTTCATTTCCATCTCGAGGTTCTTGATGACAAATTTCGTAGCCGCTTCAGGACCGCTCCGTGATTTAACCTGTTTCATCAGTCGATCGACGAATTTGTGGGTGTAGAATTCGGGTGCCCGTTGTTTTAACGTTGAAAGTATGCTGGGCAGTTGCATGCTCGAGACCTTGGACAGAAGGTCCACGATTTCGTCTTCGGATTCCGGCGTTTTTGTCTTCGCGATCGTTACCACGATATCAACGACGTCTTCATCGGTCATCGTAGGTACTAATTTCCGGAATAGCCCGGCCAGTTTCTTGTTCTCGGTGCGGTAGCGTACGATATTCTTCTTGACCGAAGGTGAGAGTATGGCGAGTATCCTCGAGAAGACCAGGGAGTATTCATTCCATCTTTCTTCACCGTAGCGATCCACGACCATGAGCGCGAGTTTCTCCATTCCGGCAGCGATCTTGTTTGATTGTATATCTACTGAATCGTCGCTGTTCACACCGAGGACACCGAGAAAATTGCCCAGTTCCTTGAGTCTCTCCTCTTCATTCTTCGGTGCCTCGGCAGTGATGAGCGATTCCAGGAAGTTCTCCCAGTCCAGTTCTCGGACGTCCTCATCTGAAGAGACGACCCCGACCCGGTAGATATTCACCTTCACTCCTGTGATGTCCCGCATCCGCATGACCGCAACGATGTCACCGTAGTCTTCAACCTCGGCAGTTGATAGAGCCATTACCGAGAAGAATTCCCTTAGATCGCCTTCTGATGCCTCGGTGTTGAAAGTAACGCTCTTGACGCCGAGTTGGTTGAACCGGTCGATTAGGTATTTCACAACGGACATCTTTTGCGAATCAAAGCGCTCGTCATCGATCGTTATCACGCTTTCGATTATCACCAGTGATACAACTCGCTTCTCTATGCGTAGCTCATCGAGTAGCTTGCATAGGCGCTTGGTGGTATGCACCATTGACGGATGACCGTGGGGATAGGTTCGAGCAAGATATATACCCATCCTCAGTAGCTTGAGCAGATCATTACATAGGTCTAAGATATGTTCTTCCATTAGTTCTTCGTTTTTAGTTTATATTCATATGCCTTAACAGCGGATGATTCCTCGACGAATTCGCCGACTTCACGGTACGTGAAAAACCCTTTGGTTGCGTTATGTAAGTTTTCGCCGACCAGGATGGTATTGTTTGCCGCATTCTTCTGTAGTATTTGACTCTTACGGAATCCCTTGGACAGAATGAGTGCGTTTCTCAGGTCCTGATTCATATTGAATAAAGAGGCAGATTCTATTTCCGCGCCGACCTTGAGGCCCACCGGGCTCTTGAAGCTCCCTTTCTTGTTGAACTGAATGAGTTTGTTGAACATTTCCTCAGCGGTCATGATCGCCATATGGGGCGCGAATCCTGAATCTCTCTTCAGTCCGAATATACTGACGATTTCATCGCCGATGACCTGGTATATCGTGCCCTTGTTAGTCTCGACGATTTGCCTGAAGACATCGAAGATCTCATTGAGAACCGACATCACATCCTCGGCGATCATGGCTTCACTCATCTTTGTGAACCCTGAGAGGTCGACGCGGAGAAACGTCAGTTCTATATCCTCATAGGAGGCTGCTGTGTCTTCACCCAGCGCGGTGCCACACCAGGGACAGAATTTCCTGGGTTGGTTGATTTCTTTCTTACAGGTCATGCAGAGCATTCTATACTCCTAGTAACTGAACGTATTCGGGGCGCTTCACGTAGTACTTGCGGTTCGCCTCACTGAGCCTGGACTTGATATCATCGTATACCAACAGCGCTTTCTTTCCATAATGACGGGCACGTTCGATATCGCCTTGCGCCAGGTGTATTTTAGTTATGCGATATAGAGCCGTGCCGATCAAGGGTGGTAGTTTCATCAGTTCGGCGATATCAAGGGCCTTTTTTGCATGCTCTAATGCCTGTTTCTTATCGATGTCCGAAAACAGACTATGACATTGAAAGATGATGTCTGCGCGGTGCGATTTTTCGGCGATTCTAATGCTGCTAATAACATAGTCTTTCGCCTTGGCAAATTCCTTTATTCCATAGAATATCATAGCCTTCTTCAAGTTGATCTCGGCGAGCAGCGTTTCTTGTATCAAGAATGATATCTTTTTATCAACCGATTTCAAGTACTCGTCTACTTTCCTGGCATTCCCGTTGGCTGAATATATGAAGGCTAGATCCAGGGCAGATCGGACATAAGCATCGAAGCTTCCGATCGAATCGGCCGTCATAAAACATTCATTCAATAAGTTCGCCGCCTTATCGAGATTCCATATGTCGTAATCGATTGAAGCCAGCAGATATTGCAGTTCGACATTCCTCCGTATGTCCTCGGTATCAGCCAGGATCTCAAATCCGTATTGGACATATTCCAATGCCTTCTCGTAATTACCCAGGCTCTTGTGCAGGTGCACGAGGTTTATCAAGCAGAGGATTTCCGCAGCCCTTATCTCGTGAGAATTCGCGGTCCTCCAGCTCAGGTTGTAATTGAGCAGACATTTATCATATTCATACCGGTTTGCGTAGAGCTTGCCCAGGTGTGAATAGAGAAATGCCAGGATATTGATCATTGTCTCATCACACTTTTCGATACTGCTGTTGAGCAGGCGCTCGGCTTCTTCCATTCGGTTGAGTTGAATGAGGGCATCAGCCGTACGTTCTGCGAATAGTAGTTCATAATCTTTATCGCCATGCTGACGTGCCTCGTTCAACTGCAGTCGGGCAGTACGTTCCATCTTCTTTGTGTCGCCCTTGATTTCGTAGATGTCTACCAGGTTGAGCATGACTTCCTGGAATAGCGGTCTCGGCAACTTCTCCTTGACGATGTCCGGCAAGTTCAGGACTTGTTCATAGAAGGAAAGCGATTGCTCTATCGCATATATGTTCTTGGCCTTGTCGCCGGCGAGCTTGAAGTACCGGGCGGCCCGAGTATGATTTTCGCAGGCCATATAGTGACGGGCCACATCCTCGTAGAATGGGGAAAGATTATGTGGATACAGTTTTTCGAACAGCATGGCGATCTTTTGGTGGATTTCCCGCCGCTTCCTCACCGGCAAGACTGAGTAGGCTGCATCCTTCAGCAAGTTATGCCGGAAAATGTATACAGGGTCGTCACCAGCCGAGGACTGGACCAGATAGCCTTCGGCGATCAAGAAATCCAGTTGTTCACCTAGATCAGGTCGCACAAGCAATTCTCTGAGAATACGGAAACTGAAGCGGTATCCGATGACCGATGCATAATCGACGATCAGACGGGCGGTGGAGGTTAGTGAATCAACAGTTGACATGACAAGCCCGTACAGGTCATCGAGAAAGACGAGCGTTTGTTCTTTGTCCAGATACCACTTACCCGAAACCTGTTTTATGATCTTGTTTCGGCGCGTATTCCGTATTGCTTCGATCGTGAATAGCGGGTTGCCCCCGGCTTCCCGGTACATGTAGTCGGCCAGCTTGGCATCAACATTACCGAGAATGTGTTGAATCATTGCCTGTATGTCTTTCTTGACGAGCGGCTTGAGTTCGATCTCCTCGGCAGTAACCGATATCGAGTCGAGATGACTCTTGGGGACATTGAGTAGCACGAACATGACCGCTTCATTCTCAAGTTCGGAGATCAGGAAATTGACGAGTTCCTTGGACGTGATATCTGCTTGACCGAAATCCTCAAAGATGAGGACCGTGGGCTTCTGTCGGCATTGGTGGCGAATGAGATTGAGGGTTGACGAATAGATCTCTTCGTTGATCATGCGCAAGTCTTCGCCGCGCACCCGGTTAAGATCGGTTTGCAGTATGTGCTTGATACCCCGCGTGACGGTGGCTTTGAGGTTCATATCAGAAAGCGTCTGCTCGATCCGCTTCGCCATGACTTGCGGCTTCTCGGTTTCGTTCAACTGAAGCATTTCCACGAGCAGTGCCTTGAAGCTGGCGAATGGAGACTGAACATCGACCGAGCAATTCGTCTCCAGACACCGGATATCGTCATTGTGTATCAGGCGCGCGGTCAATTCCTCCTTGAACCTGGTTTTGCCGATACCCATTTGACCGTTCACTACACAATGGACGACATTGCCAGACCTAAGCCCCTGAGTGAGGTTGAGGATCCGTTCCAGCTCCCTTGCCCGGCCAAACAAAGGCATACGCTCAAGCTCCACTTTTCTGGGCGCGGCCCTCAGCTTGTTCAGCCGGTAGATATCGACCTTTGTCTTCTTGCCCTTGACTGCTTGCTCACCGATGTGTTCGGCATCTACGTACCGGATTACTGCGTTGTACGTGGTCTTTGTCATTAGGATTTCGTTATACTGACTGATCTCGGTAAGCCGGGCCGCAGTGTTGATGGTGTCGCCGATCACGGTCAGAAACGGTGATTCCTTGAGTACGAAGCCGAAGAATGCGCGTCCCGTGTTCAAGCCAATCCTTATTTCAAGCTCACGTAGTGATTTCGATTCCTTCTTTTTCTTCAGCCACCACTCGTTGATG
>JASFEK010000080.1:0-8013 GCA_050124875.1 Caldifarciminota bacterium
CCTGCAACTGCAGATCAATCGTCAGGTAGACATTACTGCCGGGTTGAGGTCGCTTTTCAGGATGATTGTGATGTGGAAATACATCGCCGCTTGGATCCTTTTGGTATACGGCAAAGCCGGATTCACCGCTGAGGATCTCGTCAAACTGCAGTTCCAGACCTTCAATGCCCCGGTTGTCTGAACCGCATCTTCCGATCAAACTGGCGAAAATGTCCGGCATGTTGTAGCGACGATTCAGATCATGAGTGAATCCGATACTCGGGTCGTCGATCGCTAAGTACCGGTCTCTCTTTGTCTGATCCACCTTCATCTCGATCCAGAAGAACTCCCGGGTATTGATCAATTTCTTCATCCGGTCGCGCGGCTCGCCTGAGATGCGTGCGATTTCGCGAGCCAGCCGGCTTGCATCACCAGCATAGCGCGGCGTGCAGAACACTGAAAAACATTGTTCGGACGTGGCAATGGGGATGCCGTTACGATCGTATATATTACCCCTTGATCCGAACAGCATGAATTTCTTCTCATGCTGCTGCCGTGCCCTCTTCTCATAGTATTGATGCTGGAAGAATTGAATGTAGAACAGATAGCCAAAGAAGACTATGGAGACGGCGAAAAGCAGGAAATTAAGCGCCTTCGTCCTGATCACTCGACTACCCCCAGAATATCATCCTGCTCAGGGAAAGAGAAACCCATCGCCTTCGCCGCGGTCTCGATGTTCGCCAGATTGGCGATGTTCAGCAAATCGGATTCCATTTCTTTCCTGCGGCTCCTCAGTTGTGCGACCCTGCTTCTCAGCTCTTCCATACGCACCTCGATCTTGACCAGCTCGCTCTCAAGGAAGACAAGCAAGAAAAGATAGATTATGATCGCGACGAAAACCATCAGGATGCGCATCGTTCGATTACCCGCAGACGCGCGCTCCGCGCGCTAGGATTTTCACTGATCTCACCGGCGCCGGGTTTGATCACCTTCTTATTGAGAATGCGTGCTTGGCCGCTTTCCTTTAGGCTCCGAAAAAACCGTTTCACGATCCGGTCCTCACCCGAATGATATGCAATGACCAGCATCCGGCCCTCGTCAAAGAGGGAATCGAACGCGATGGCCAGGCCGCGTTCCAGTTTGACCAGTTCATCATTTATCCATATCCGAAGGGCCTGGAAAACCTTGTGCAGATTCTTTTTCAAGAATCGCCTGGGCACGGCCTCCTCGATGATGTTTCTTAAGTCTAGTGTTGTAGCCAGCACATCGCGCCGCTCCAGAATCATTCTGCTGATCTTCTTGAAATTACGCACCTCGCCATACTCTTTCAGCACGCGGGCAAGGCCTTCCTGGTCAACCTCATGCAATTTGTCCCGCAAACTCGGGCCATGCGGTGACATACGCATGAGCAGGTCACCACTCCGCTCAAAACTAAAACCACGCTCTGGTGTGGTGAGTTGATGGTAAGAAACTCCGAGATCGAACAGAATGCCATCGAGCCCGGAGATATTTTCCTTATCAAGGATTAAATCTAGATTAATAAAGTTATTTTCAAAGACACGACAACGGCCGCGGTAGTGTGCGATTGCACGACGACTGTAGGCAACGGCTGCTGGATCGCAATCGATTGCCAAGAACCGTGCCGTTTTCGTAAGTTCTAGCATGACAAGGAGATGTCCGGCACCACCGACCGTGCAGTCACAGTACAAACCATCCTCCCGTAGATTCATCCAGTGGACAACCTCATTCAATAGGACAGGTTGATGAAAAACCTGTTGCCGCGCCATTAATCAGGCAAAACTCTTCAGTGCTGCTCGGCGCGATGGATAGATTTCAAATGGATAGAAGCCGTATAGCCTCAAGATATCGTATAGGTAGGGTGAAACATTTACCAGCTTTATGTCACCCCCGTATTTCTTGAATTTCTGTTGATACTCGATCAGCCAACCAACAACCTTATAATTGATGTGGTTCACTCTTGAGAGATCAATGATAATATTGAAATCACCTTCCTCAAACATCTTTTTCAGATTCAGTTCCATCTTGGCGAACCCCTGCTCATCGATCTCTCCGCTGGGCAAAAAGAATGAAACCTTCTTATCCTTCATTGCCTCAACCGCCTGTATTTTCATCTTTCCTCCTTCTTAGGCCCTCGATGCCCTCGGCATCCTCCAAATAGAATTTTTCCACTTCCTTGCTGAACGTTTCGTAACTCTCAGGAGACCAAAGTTCTATGTAGTTGATCTCACCAACGATTACTACATCCTTGATGATACTTGCATGGGTTAGCAGAAAATCAGGTAGTAGTATCCGTCCCTGAGCATCAAGACGGTCTTCTTTGATGCCAAACGTGAAATGACGTCGGTAACGACGAGACTTGAGATAGTCCATCGAAAGAGAAAGAAGTTCCTTTTCTTCAATCTCCTCCCAGATCTTCATTGGATATACGGCGATCTCGCGATCATAACCTGGAGTGAGTATGACCCGGCCTTCGGATTCGTGGTTCAACACATTACGGAACTGGCTGGGAATGGCCAGGCGTTTTCGGTCATCCAGGATATGCTTGAAGAATCCACGAAATCTAATGTTCCCCATTGCTCCCCATTTCACCCCATTTTACATATAATTGATTATTTGTCAAGCCCTAAAATGCATTAAATAACACCACTAATGCCCTATTTTTCGGGACTTTTTTTGCCCTGAACAGTTTCTTCTTTTATTGGTGAATGGGTGCGTTAAGTTTTGGTTAAGGCGACCACAGATTCATGGCCGGCACGCCGCCTCGGAATACCGGGCGCGGCTATTCTGTCCTCTTCAACCGCGCAGCAAAAATGCCATCGGTGTTGTAGTCACAGGGCAGGATCTTGAGAAACTCGTTGCCCAGCGGTGTGAATTGTTTGGCTGGTTCAATCTCGAAGTTCGGATTATCCTTGAGAAAGAGAGCGATGACATCTTCGTTCTCATCCGGCAGAATGCTACAGGTTGAGTAGATCAATGATCCGCCGACCCGCAAGAAAGACGCAGCGTTGGTTAGCAGGTCGTATTGAAGTTTCGCCAGTCGCATGACCACCTTCTTGTTCACCCGGTCTTTGACCTCAGGCCGCTTGGCAATGACCCCGGCATTCGTACACGGTGCATCGACCAGGATCTTATCCATGCCCTCCAGCTTGTAGTAACGTCCATCCGCGACGACCGGGCGGATGGTGCGAATAGCCAGGCGGTTCGCATTGTCCACGACCAGTTTCAGACGGTCATTGCTGACCTCGACGGCGATGATCATTCCCTCATTGCGCATCAACTCAGCCATGTAGGTTGCCTTACTGCCCGGTGCCGAGCACAGATCAACGATTCGCTCGCCGGGTTTTGGATCCACGAGATGGCACACCAAACCCTGTGCTTCGTCGTGTATGGAAATGTAGCCTTGTTTCATCAATGGGCTGTTGATTATCAGACTCAGGTGGTCAACCGACTTGAACTCGGAAAACCAATTTGCGGGTCTGAAATCCAAACCATTGAGCCGCATCTTCTCGCGCGCTTCATCGATACTATTCTTCAAGAGGTTGATGCGAATGTACGGCGTCGGGCGGATCTTGAAACATTCAATGATCTTCTCACCCTCAACCTGATACGCATCCATTATCTTTCTGAAAACCCAGGCACGCGGCTCCCGTAGCACCTGAACGCGTTTGTTCCGGATAACCCCGCGCAATACGGCATTGATCAACCCCTTCTCCTTCAATGTACGGCCAAAATTCACCGCTTCGTTCACGATCGCATAAATGGGAATGCGATCGAAGAACAAGTACTGGTACACGGCGATCCTCAACACGTTCTTGAGCACTACGTCCAGCGAGAAGAAATCACCGGTAAGCGTTTCCCTGACTATTTGATCGATCTCCTCCCGGTGCCGTAATGTACCGAAGCCCAATTCATTGGCCAACTGCCGGTCTTCATCCTTCAATTCATTCTTCTCGTAGATCGCAGCCAGCGCATCTTTCAGATTCTTGCCTTCATCTACTTCACAGAGTGCCTTTACTGCTGCTTCGCGCGCGGTCATTCTAACACCTCTCCTTCCTTTATGCGATATCCGTTCATGAAATCGAGGGCCGACATCAACTTCCTGCCCTCTGGTTTGACCTCGAGCAACACGAGTGAACCGTCACCCGTGCCAACACATATCTTCTTGCCTTTAGCGTGAATCGCACCGGGCATCAAGTCGGTAGCATGGAGCTGCGCCAGCGTGATCAACAGCTCCTTCTTGCGAAAATGCGTTCTTGCTCCGGGGCGCGGCGACAGTGCACGTATTTTGTTGTGAATGCGGAACGCACTGTCATGCCAGTCAATCCACAGTTCTTCCTTCTTCAGTTTAGGAGCGTAAGATGCTTCCCCTTCTTGCACGACCGTTTTATATTCACCCGACTCTATCTCACAAAGCGCGTCACCGATCATTTCCGCTCCCAAATGCGCCAGCTTCATGGCGAGTGAACCATAAGTGTCGTCCTTCTCAATCGGTATCCACTGCTGCGCCATCATTTCTCCATGGTCGATCTTCTCATCCATGAAGAAAAGTGTAACACCCGTCCGCTCCTCGCCGGCCATTATCGCTCTCTGAATCGGTGCCGCGCCGCGATAAAGGGGCAGCAAGGATGGGTGCACGTTGATACCACCGAGCCGGGCAATACCCAACAGCCGCTTACTCAATATGTGACCGTATGCCGACAACACATATAGGTCCGGAGACAAAGCGCTCAACGTACTGATGAAATCGTCCGCGTTAGGATCATCAGGCATGTAGATCCCTATATTCCTTTGCTTCGCCCACTCAGCGATTGCGGGCAATTGTGTCTTCATACCTCGGCCCTTAGGTCTTGGTTTTGCGATCACAACCCCCTGAATATCGCACTTATCTTGAATGCTTTCGAGAATCGCCGACGAGAAATCCGTCGAGCCAAAGAAGATAACCTTCATCTACCTCAACTATCCTTGACTTTTACCGTGAGTGCTTCCAGATATTTGTCAATCTTTTCCTTTTCTGTTGCCAGTGCCCGCTCGATGAACAGAATGCCGTTCAGATGGTCCATCTCATGCATCACGGCGCGGGAAAGTATTCCGGACAGGTCGAGCACAAACCCTTCATTATATAGACTCTTGGCATACACACGAACCTTTTGTGGTCGCGCGATGTTTATGTAGAGTTCAGGAAAGCTCAAGCACCCTTCCTCATCAAGCACTTCCCCCTCTTGGTCGAGCACGACCGGGTTGATGAATACCACGGGCGTTGGTTGCTCTTCACTCGGTGTCGTGTTCATGACAAAGACGCGTGCCTCAGAACCAATCTGATTAGCGGCCAGGCCAACGCCGTCCTCCTCGACCATGACCTTCAGCATTTTGTCAACCAACTGGAAGATATCCTCTCCGATTTTCTCAACCTCGACGGTCTGCTTCTTCAACTGAGGTGCTGGATACTTGAGCACTGACAATATCTACTCCGTCGATGAAAAAACCTGTCTTACTTCTGACTGCCGCCCGGGGTGATTTTGTTTACGACGTGTCCCTTTTCTAACTCGATCTTGACACCATCGGCAATGAGCAGCGTGATGGTATCATCCTTTACATTGGCAATGGTGCCCCGGATACCCGACGAGGTTACTACCCGGTCCCCTTTCTGCAATTCGGTAAGTAATTGTCGATGTTTCTTCTGCTTTCGCTGCTGCGGCAAGATGAG
The DNA here is from genome assembly GCA_050124875.1 of Caldifarciminota bacterium. GTDB lineage: Bacteria > Hydrothermota > Tepidihabitantia > SM23-42 > SM23-42 > SM23-42. Next base: position 5,705 of record JASFEK010000080.1, read on the forward strand.
CAGGAAGTAGAATACTACAAATATGAGGACCAAGGGCAATAGACCCATTATCGGGTTACCCTGTCCTGAACTTTGGCTGATCAAGAAAAAAATCATCTGTTTCTCCTTTCCACATTATACCCATAACCCCATTCAAGTCAAGCCTGCACAATGACGGGATAATGTTCATGAATTCGACACCCGACATGCGCTGCGGTTTACCGTCTAACTCCATGCATAGCGGCAAGTCCAATAAGGAAGTTGTTTATTGACTTTGGGCCTTTTTTCCATAGAATTTTATCATGCGCGTCGTCACTAATGCTGAAATGAAGAAGATCGATCGCTGGGCAATAAAGGAATTAGGCATTCCCAGTTCCGTACTCATGGAAAATGCTGGTCGAGGCTGTGTCGATGTGCTCGAGACGTACTTCGAACTCCCTGGCGTGCGTGTGCTGGTCGTCTGTGGCAAGGGTAATAATGGTGGTGACGGCTTTGTCGTTGCCCGCCACTTACAGAATCGCGGCGCCGAGGTAAAGATCGCCCTGCTGGGGGGCAGCCAAGAACTGAAGGGTGATGCCCTACTCAACTACCGACTGGCAAAAACAGGGGGAGGGGATATTACCGAGATCTCGCGCACCGCAAAGCTTGACCGGCTATGCACGGCATTTCATCCAGATGTCATTGTCGATGCCATATTCGGCACCGGGTTTACCGGAAAACCGCAAGACCTCTATTATGGCGTGATCGAACTGATAAACCGCGCCGACGCATTTGTGTTGTCGATCGACATACCCTCGGGCGTTAATGGAGACAACGGACGGTTTGAGAAAACATGTATTATCGCCGACGCAACCGCGACCATGTGTCTGCCCAAGCGCGGCACATACCTCTATCCGGGAAGGGCGTTTTCCGGAGACCTCTATACAATAGACATCGGAATACCCTACGCCACCATTGATCAGGGTTTCCCCCGCGTCATTGAACACGATGATGTCGCTCAGGCAATGCCCTATCGCCCGCCCGATGGCAACAAAGGCACTTTTGGCAATGTTCTCATCGTTGCCGGCGCACGTGGTTTCTCTGGCGCAGCGGCAATGGCCGCGCAGGCGACGCTAAGGACCGGTGCTGGCCTGGTACGCCTGGCTGCACCTCGGGGGATCATGGATGCTTTGGAATCCAAGCTGCTCGAAGTAGTGAAAGTACCCTTGGAACAGACCAGCGAAGAAACGATTAGTAATGAAGCAATCCCGGCCGTTCTCCCGATACTCAAGAACAGCCAAACCCTCATCATTGGTCCGGGTATAACAACCAATCCGGGAACGGCTGAATTCCTGCGAGCGATACTCCCGAAAATCGAAGCACCACTGATCATCGACGCAGATGCTATAAATATCATCGCCCAGGACATGAGTATCTTGAAGAAAATCAAAACGCCATTCATAATGACCCCACATCCGGGCGAACTTGCACGGCTAACCGAACTGACGCCGAAAACGATCAACGAGAACAGAATCGATCTGGCCGCCGAATATGCCCGGAAATTCAATTGCGTCATGGTACTCAAGGGTGCGCCAACAATCATCGCCACAGATGAAGGTGATATATACATTAACCCGACTGGTAACTCAGGACTCGCGTCAGCCGGTTCGGGCGACGTTCTCGTCGGCATTATTGCGGGTCTGCTCGCCCAGCACGTATCGACCATTGATGCCGCCATTGCCGGTGTATTCCTACATGGCATCGCGGCCGACCTGGCGATCGAAGACACAAATGAGTATTCATTGATGGCAGGCGATCTCCTGCAATACATACACCGTGCCCTAAACTTCATATTAGAGAGAGAATATGCCGAATAGAATGTAATGGTTACACTCGTTTTTCTATTACTGCTCCAAGTCAATGTGCATCCACAGAACCCTGCCTGGGACCGGTACACAACAATCCCACCGCTGGGAACGATCCGGTCAATAACCGCGTCTGATCTGAACGTTTTCGCCGCAAGCGATCAATACCTCCTCTTCTTCAACAAGCTGAATTACACCTTTGAAAAATCAGTACGCTTCGACTGCGAACTCATGCTGATCGGTTATGACAAATACACCGGTGACATATGGCTCGTCTGCCCGGATGACATCATACGCTTCAACACCATATCCTATACGTTGCGCGCTTATCCTCTTTCTGAGAGCATTCAGAGATTCGCCCTCGATATGAAGAATGTGTATTATGAGACCGTTAAGACCGGCCAGAAATTCGCACTGGATAAGGTCATTGGAACGCTGACCAGCATCAGCAATTTCCCGGCGGATCTGACATGGTTCGGAAACCAT
>JASFEK010000081.1:0-7950 GCA_050124875.1 Caldifarciminota bacterium
TAACTCTATGCTCAAGAGAAACTCAAAGGGCCGGACTCCGGCCCTTTTTCTTTGTCCAATAGATCGCACGCAAATTCAACCTTGACATTCACTCCTAATTGGCTAACTTATTAGAGATGAAATTGCATATTGTGTATCACAACGGAGGAAAGATATGAGGTCCCCCCAGTCGCAACCCGGTCGGGTGCGAGCTCATGTCAACCTCCAGTACTTCACGATAAACTCACAAGAACAAATACTGCAGAGAATATTTGGTCACGCACTAAGTACGGTCACTTGCTTTCCGGGCGGTGGGAAGTGACACTGCACTACTTCGGACTCGGTCGAGTCCCCTCAGAAAGGCTAACCCAAAACCGCGTTCAGCATACACTCTGTAGTGTATTAGGTAGAAATACAAACGTATTGATTCAAACATTATCCATGTCCGAAAGGAGGTCAAACAATGGCGAATAGATGGGACCTCGTAGTGGGCACCAGTGAATACAATGAAAATCTTGAGAGAATCAGCAAGATCGCCGCCGAGCACGGGTATATATTGAATCCCGATGAAGAGAGGTTGAAGAAAGTCGTTGGCCTCATGACGATGAATCAAAATGAATTCGGAAAGTATTATTGCCCGTGCAAACAGAGTCACCCACTTGATACGGAAAAGGACGTGATCTGCCCCTGCCCACCGCTTGCCGATGAAGTGCAAAAAGACGGATATTGTTTCTGCAAGCTTTTCTATAAGAAGCAGTAAAGGAGGTAAATCTATGAAAAAGGCACTCACCCTGATCATTCTTTCAGCGTTGATAATTGGATGCGCTGAGAGAGAGATTCAGGTCTTGAAGATAGGTTATGTCGGCCATGACCATCAATCGGCCTTATATGTCGCAGCCCTAGAACATGAAAGGACAAAGACCGATGCTGGGGTATGGCTGAAGGAAATGGAACCCCGGAAACACTACGAGTTGATGAAGAATGATAAGAAAATCGCGGATATCGAACTGTACCTTTCTGGCGGTGGTTCGAAGATGCCCACCCTCATGTCTCAAGATCACTTTGAAGTTGGCTTTGGCGGAGTGGCCGCGGTCGCCTTCTTCACGGACAAAGGTTCCCCGATGAAGATAATCGCGCCGCTTCATACCAAGGGCGACATGCTCGTACTCACTCCCGACAACCCGGTTGCATCCTGGACAGAATTTGTGACATGGGCAAAGAAAACAAAAGAACCGATCAGAATCGGCTTCAAGAACCCGGTGGCCGTTGCCAAACTGATCTTTGAGCGCGCCCTCGAAGAAGAGGGACTGAGCTACACGAGCGACAAGTCGGATAGAAACAAGGATATTCTCATGGTTCACATGAAAGGCGAAAAGAACCTCGTGCCCGGTCTTCAAAATGACATAATCGATGGCTACGTTTCTAACAATCCATGGTGTGCAATCGCGGAAAACAAGGGTGTAGGAAAATGTGTTGCTGACCTCAATGATCTTCCGCCTGGCATCTGGAAAAACCACCCTTGCTGTTGCATTGCGGCAACCGATTCAGCCATGGCGCAGAAGAATGACGTCATCAAGGAATTCTTGAAACTGATAATACTTGCGACACAATACGCAAATGAAGATCCTGACATGCATGTGAAGGATGCGTCCGAATGGATCGGTACATCGGCCGAAGTGGAGGCGATATCACTGCCTACATCTGGATTCACTACCAACCCTGATGCCGAGTGGATAGAGACAATGCAAGTTTGGATCGACGAAATGAACCGTCTCAATAAACTCGAAGGAAAGTTGAAGGACAAAACCGGCAAAGAGGTTGAGGATATACTCTACGATTTCAGCGCACTCGACAAGGCAGCCAAGGAACTAGAACTGGAGACTTGGTATTAAACTAACCAAGACAGTACTCTTCGCCCTGATCATACCCATCCTCATCCTGATCGTATGGCAATTCTTTGCGGTGCGCTTCAACAATCCCGCACTGCTGCCGAGAGTGGAGGCAGTGTTCAACAGGCTTACCCATCCCTTCGCCGATTTATTGAACACAGGTAGCTATGTACGCCATATTGTGATAAGCACATCCAGAGTGATCCTCGGATTCGTGCTCGCAATCATTATTGGAATCCCCCTCGGCCTGCTCGTTGGTCGCTACGTCCTCTTTCACAGGCTCTTCAGCCCGATCATCGAAATTCTTCGACCCCTCTGCCCCATCGCATGGATTCCTTTCGCGCTCGCAATTTTCAAAACATACACCGTCGCGGAGGTATTCGGCGTACGCTACACGACGAGCATCTTCGGTCACATCCAGCTGGGTATGCTCTTCGTGATCTTCTACGGTGGTTTCTTCCCTATCTTCCTGAATACGGTACACGGCGTGAAATCAGTGAAAGACCTGTTCATTGAATCCGCCCTGCTCCTCGGCGCTGACAAGAACCAGCTATTCCGGAAAGTCATCGTGCCGTCCGCTTTGCCCGCGATACTCACTGGATTGAGGGTCGGGCTGGGCGTTGCCTGGATGGTGATCATCGCAGCGGAAATGCTGCCCGGCAGTGATGCGGGTATCGGGTATCTGATCATGTTCTCGTATGAGCTGGCCGAAATGGATATCCTGATCGCAAGCATGATACTCATCGGCACGGTAGGCGCGCTGCTCAGCTACGGTGTGAAGGTCATTGCCGACCGGACATCATTCTGGCAGGCAAAGGAACGGTGATGGTCAATCTCAGAGTAGACGGCATACGAAAGACCTTTGCTGGTGAGCGTAAGGAAGAGATTACAGCCATCTCTGACCTATCTTTCTTCTGCGAGGAAGGTGAATTCTTGTGTATAGTTGGGCCAACCGGTTGTGGTAAGACCACGTTGCTCAGACTCATTGCGGGTTTGGATAAACCGAGTGCCGGAACCATAAGTGTCGATGACCGTATCATTGCAGGACTCAACAACGATGCTACACTTGTATTCCAGCAATACTCACTCTTTCCCTGGCGTAATGTGATCAACAATATCAGCTTTAGCCTGGAAATGAGGCACATAGGAAGAAGAAAGCGCCATGAAACGGCCCTCTACTACATCAACTTGGTAGGCCTCAAGGGTTTTGAAAAGTCCTATCCATATGAGTTATCTGGTGGCATGCAACAAAGAGTTGCTATTGCCCGAGCACTTGCCTATGACCCCAAGCTCCTGCTTTTTGATGAACCATTCGGTGCACTAGACGAACGCACGCGGCACCGCCTTCAAGAGGAATTGCTCACGATATGGCAGAACCAGAAGAAAACGATAGTCTTCGTTACCCACAATATTGACGAAGCCGTATTTCTTGCATCACGCATTCTGATCATGCGTGATCGACCGGGCAGCATTATCGAACAAATCACGGTTGATCTACCGAGACCACGTGACCGGCGCACAAAGGCATTCCTCGATCTTCACATAAGCATACGTGAGATTCTTGAGAAGATATTGACCACAAATTCAAAATGATACGAACACAGCGATCTCATCCGCTCTACGGTCTTGGGTATTCAGACATTTCGGTGTTCACTTTAGGCATTTAGGTATTTTGGTATTTTCTAACGAAAGGGAGGTTCAATGAAAAAACTACAATACGCTGCTATAGTTATCTTGGTGATAGTGAGCACAGCACAAGCTGGACCGCTACTCTGGCGCGGTCCCAAAACAGTTCCAAGCGGCAAACCCGTGTTCATGATCGGCCTAGGCTATTCGATAACCAACAAGAACTACAACTGGGTCGATGAAGAGTGGACCGAAATAGCAGGCGACAATCAAACCACGGTCATCAACTCGCATTTCATGCTGGGCTACGCACCTGTGAAGAAGTGGGAAGTCATGGCTCACGTTCCGGTCATGTATAAGAGCCGCGACACCCTAAGCTCCCTCGGCTTACAGGATATTTGGGTAAAGACGAGGTATAACTTGCTGGGTGACAAGACCACACCTTATCTGACCGGTGTAGCTGCTGTCCGCATACCCACGGCGAGTGAAGATGCCGACATTCTGCTTGACGATAGAACGCTCGATTTTGCACTCGGTGCCCTGTTCATGCAGACGTTCAAACCTGTGGTTATCCACCTCAAAGCAGGGTACTGGTTGAACGGAACCAAAGAAACGGCGACCGACACTGTCAATGTCGGTGACAATATTGAAATCATTTTCAAGCCTGAATACGTATTCACTCCTAAGGTGAAAGTATTTCTCAACTTCACCTGGGTCGAGACCTTCAAGAGCAAAGACGAAGATGGCAACGATATCGATAACAGCGAAAAACGCCGCTTGACCGTAGTGCCTGGCATAGTTGCCAAACCAATCCCCGGCCTGAGCGTCAGGCCAAAGGTAATATTCCCAATCGATGCGGTCAACAAAGGTGGTAGTAACTTCACCTGGAAACTCGGATTGGATGTATGGTTCGTGCCGAAATAGTATCACGTGAGGGTGCCTGCCAAAGGCAGGCACCCTTTGCTTGACATGCACAGGCATATCACTATAATTTTTCGTTGAAAGAAAGCATGAAGAAAAAAGAAACACTGAGGAATATCCCGTCGGTTGACAAAATCCTGAAATGGCCCGAGCTTCAAGAGGGTCTCAAGACTCTAAATAATAATTATGTAACCCAGGTCGTTCGCGACAAGATCGACGATTTCAGGGATAGACTGTTGGCAGGAGAGAAACTGGCACCCGATTTCCTCAAGCAGAGCATCCTGCATGAATTGACCGAACTAATCAGCCCATATTTCTGTTACGCGGTCAATGCTCTAGGCATTGTACTGCACACTGGGCTAGGCCGCGCTCCGTTCAATAAACGCATTGCAAAGGTTGTGCACGACATGGCAACGGGTTACTCACGCCTGCAAATCGACGACGAAGGCAAGCGGGCTGATCGTTATCAAAAAATCAACCGTTTGTTACAGATATTGACGGGCGCCGAAGCCGGGGTTATCGTGAACAACAATGCGGCGGCAACAATGCTCATCCTCAATGCAATGGCAAAGGGCAAAGAAGTTATCGTATCAAGGGGACAACTCATCGAGATCGGTGGTGCATACCGTATACCAGATATCATGGCACAGAGTGGCGCTATAATGCATGAAGTGGGTACGACAAACCGAACCCACCTGAAGGATTACGCCGCCGCCATTAATGAGAATACCGGAGCACTGCTGCGTGTACACCAATCCAACTACCGGATCATCGGATTTACCAAGGAAGTATCTTTGGATGAGATGGTTGCATTGGGCCAGAAAAACAACATTCCAATGATTGATGACCTGGGAAGCGGTGCTCTCATAGATTTCTCCGCCTATGGATTACCTAAAGAACCCATGGTTCAAGAGAGTATTGCCGCTGGTGCCGATGTCGTATGTTTCAGTGGCGACAAGCTCATTGGCGGACCTCAATGCGGAATAATCGTAGGAAAGAAGCAATACATCGACAAGATCAAGAAAAATCCGCTCACACGGGCTTTGAGATGTGACAAGATGACCAACGCGGTCTTGGAAGCGACACTTCAGACGTTCTTACTGAAGATGGAAGATTTAATATTAAATCACGGTGTTTTAGGTATATTACTTAAACCGTTGGATGAGATAAAAAGACACGCCAACAACTGTGCCCGGGCACTCAGAAAAACACACTCAGACCGACTTGATATATCCGTGGAATCAGCAGTCAGTGAGATCGGCGGTGGTTCACTGAGCACTGAACAATTACCCACTTTCGTGGTTGTGATCCGATCAAAGACCATACCAATACAGAACCTGGCAAGGGCACTGCGTCTGTATGAAAAGCCCGTATTCGGTAGAGTGGCCGAGAACGGCCTATTCCTCGACTTCCGCACCGTGCTCAAAGGTGAGGAAAAGATAATCCTTGAAGCCTTCAATGCTGTGTTGAAAGCCTGAGCATGCGTTCTGAACATTCCAGTTTTCAATTTGCATATTATTTCGGATTTCGAATTGCGAATTGCGAATTCGAGAACCATGTCGGTCACGTCTATCGTCTGGTCTTACGTTACAGTTGTACGGTAGACGATACGGGCATCGTAACCGTCTACCCTTAACCATGGTCAGTGTTTCGAAGAAACACACAGTAATCGGTACTGCCGGTCACATTGACCACGGCAAGAGTGCCCTGATAAAAGCACTAACCGGCGTTGACCCGGACCGGCTCAAAGAGGAAAAAGAGCGTGGCATGACCACTGACCTTGGCTTTGTATTCTACAGCGATGATGTCACCATCATTGACGTTCCTGGTCACGAAAAGTTCGTGCGGCACATGGTCGCCGGTGCTTCCACGATCGATTTTGTGATGTTCGTTGTCGCGGCCGATGACGGCGTCATGCCTCAGACATCCGAGCACCTTGAGATTCTAAAACTACTAGGCATTAAACGGGGCGTCGTTGCCATTACCAAGAAGGACCTGGTAGAAAAGGAAATGCTCGACATAGTCATCGAAGATGTGAAGAATGTTATGCAAAATTCGTTTCTTGAACAAGCTCCAATCATCACGGTATCGAATATTACAAAGGAAGGCATTGACGATTTGCGGAAGGTTCTGGATGAATTGATCGCCCAGACCGAGCCGAAAACAGATCGTGGGATATTCCGCATGCCCATTGACCGGCGCTTTATCATCAAAGGTTTCGGAACCGTAGTAGCAGGAACCGTTCTCTCTGGAAGAATTAAAATTGGAGACAACCTGGAGCTTCTGCCGGAGAAGAAGAGTGTCAAGGTACGTGGCATAGAAGTACACAACAAGAAAGCCGAAGAAGTGGGTACCGGCTTCCGTGTGGCAATCAATTTAGTTGGTGCCGAGAAGGATGAGATCGACCGGGGCGATGTCCTGGCACAACCTGGCTTCTTTGAGCCCTCTCAATACCTTAATGCCTCGCTGTATCTCTTAAATTCAGCTGGCAAGCCGCTCAGGAATTTCACCCGTTTGCGAATTCATATCGGCACGAAGGAGATTTTCGGCCGGGGGGTGCTCCTGGATAAGAAAACACTCGAACCAGGCGGGAAAGCCATGGTGCAGTTTCGTCTTGAATCTCCTGCTGTTTGCGACATCAATGATAACTATGTGGTGCGTACGTATTCACCCCAGATAACGATCGGTGGCGGCACGATAATCGATCCCAGGGCAACCAAGGCAAAGGGCTTTGACGAAGAACTCATCAGCCATCTACAGAGAATGGAGGTAGGCAAACCCATTGTCATAGTCGAAGAAGACCTGCTGTCCAATTTTGACCTACCGAGGAAGATAGATGAAATAGCACACGACGTGAACCTTCCTACAGCCAATGTGAGAGAACTAATGCAAACGCTGGATCAAAGCAAGAAAATCATCCTCCTCGATGAAAAACGTGGGTTGTATTATCATCGTGAGAACTACGAGCGCCTTAAGGAAGAAATCGCCGAAAACCTGAAAACATACCACAAACAAAATCCGACCGGCGTTGGCATGCCATCCCTTCAACTACTCAAAAGCATCAGCCGCGGACTTGATAAGATCCTGCTGGATCGTACGCTCGAGAAGATGGCGCAAGATCAAATTATCCGGCTAACATCAGACGGTAAGGTGAACCTATTCGAACACAAAGTTACGGTAGACAAAGATTTAGAGGCAACGATCAAAAAGATCGAGAAGCTTTTTCTTGAGGCTGGATTCAAACCTCCTGACTACAAGTCTTTACTGGCAAAAAACATCGGTCCAGAACCTGTCGTGAAGAAGGCACACCGCTACATGCTTGACACCGGACAGTTGATAAACGCTGGAGAAGGTGTTGTGATGCACCGGAAATACGTGAAGGAGGCGGAGCAGAAAATAATCGATTATCTGAGGAAGAATAAGGAAATCAAGGTCTCCCAGTTCCGCGACTTGCTCAATGCAAGCCGCAAATTCGTCTTACCGCTGCTCATCTATTTTGACACACACGGAGTAACTATAAAGCGTGGCGACGTAA
>JASFEK010000082.1:0-7929 GCA_050124875.1 Caldifarciminota bacterium
GCGAGAAAAGCAAAAAAACTTCGTGTTTCCAAGGCAAAACTGTCGAGGCGCGCTCTTGCCATGCCGTTTTCACCAATTCGAAAACTGGCGCCCTACGCTGAGGAGGCGAAGCAAAAGGGGGTTCATGTTTTTCATCTGAACATTGGTCAGCCGGATATTGAAACACCCAAAGAGATGTTTGATGCAATTTGTGCCTATCGGGAGAAAGTATTGAGATACGGGCCATCCGGTGGCCTGCTTGATTTACGCTTATCCGTGGCTGATTACTACCGGAGAGTAGGGATAGACGTGGACCTGGATAACGTTTGGATCACTACGGGCGGGAGTGAGGCAATTCTTTTTGCGCTCATGGGTGTATGCGATCCCGGGGACGAGGTGATAGTCTTCGAGCCGTTCTACACCAACTACAACGGTCTTGCTGTCATGTCCGGAGTGAAACTCGTGCCAATAACTACCAAGGTAGAGAATGGCTTTCACCTGCCGAGCCAAAAGGCGATCGAAGAAAAGGTCACGCGTAGGACAAAGGCAATATTGATCAACACGCCGAATAACCCCACGGGTACGGTGCTCACTGAGCAGGAGATGTACGTGCTCTATAAGGTGTGTAAGAAGCACGGATTGTTCCTCTTGTCTGACGAAGTGTACCGGGAATTCGTCTATGATGGCCGTGTCCAGGTGAGTGCACTATCTCTTCCAGAGATACAAGAAAGAGTCATCGTTCTTGACTCGATTTCCAAGCGCTTCTCGGCCTGCGGTGCCCGGGTAGGTTGCATCATCAACCGTAGCAAGAAGATCATGGATGAAATAATCAAATTCGGCCAGGCAAGGCTGTGCCCGCCAACCATAGAACAGGTCGGTGCGATCGGTGCCTATAGAAATTTTGACCGCTACATGAAACCGGTGATCGTGGAATACGAACATCGCCGCGATTTTCTTTTTGACGGATTACAGAGAATAGATGGTGTTTATGGACACAAGCCAGAGGGTGCGTTCTATACGGTATTGAGGTTGCCGATCGAGGATGCCGAGAAGTTTTGCCGCTGGTTGCTCAGCGATTTCCAGCACAATAAGCAGACGGTGATGCTATCGCCGGCCAGTGGGTTCTATTCGTCATCGAGAAAAGGCAAGAACGAGGTGCGTATTGCCTACGTGTTGAAAAAGGATGACCTGAAAAATGCGCTAGTGGCGCTGGACGCTGCCCTTAAAGAATACAGAGATTGACGGGGTCATTTTTGAATGAGCTCTACAGTTCAGGCACTGAAGTTCACGGAACTCGTCATCCGGTGTATTCCTTGGAAATTAGCCGACCGGATGGCCGTTTTACTGGCGCAGCTGTTCTGTAGATTCTCCAAGGGTGGGCGAATCAACATACTGAATAATCTTCAACACATTTTTCACGATCAGCAGGCACGACCTGTTGGATTAAAGCGGTACATTAAGCACACGTTTGTGACATATGGCCGAACCATGCTTGATTTCTTGCGTCTTGGGTTCATCAGTGCCGACGATTTCAATGTCGAAATGCATGGTATTGAGAACCTCGATAAGGCTTTAGAACACGGCCGAGGTTGCGTCCTTTTGACAATGCACATCGGCAACTGGGATTACGCTGGTTCTTATCTGGCCACGCGCGGTGTGCCGATGAGCGCCCTGGTTGAGGAGACTGAACCCGAGATGTATCAGTTCTACACCAAGCACCGTGAGCGTTTAGGCATGAAGACATTTCCGCTATCCAAGGCGGGGTTTGCCTTTCTTCATACGATAAAGAACAACCGGGTACTGGCCGTACTCGGCGATCGTGACATACTCAAGAACGGCGTTACTGTGGACTTCTTCGATGGCCGGCGCAACATACCGCGTGGTTTGGGTGACATAGTGATCAGGCGCAAATTACCCGTGTTGTTCGGCTACATGGTGCTTCATCCTAAGCGCGGGCAGTACCGTTACCTGGGTGTAATCGAGCCGCCGGTATTCTTCAGGGGAACGATCGAAGAATTCAACAGGACAATGGTTGCCAAATTCGAGGAATTCATAAGTCAGTATCCAGACCAGTGGATGTTGTTCAAGTCTGATTGGGTTGCATGACCAAGAAGGAGACGAGGCTGGCAGTGAAGATAAAGGGCGATTTCGTGCCCAAGTACCAGAGTGAGGGTGCGGCCGGCTGTGACCTCTATGCGGCGGTCAAGGGTCGCGTGGTTATCAAGGCGCACGATTTCTGTATGATACCTACGGGTATCCGAGTCGAGATCCCGGATGGATATGAGGCACAGGTCAGGCCGCGTAGCGGCCTTGCCAAGGAGTATGGAATCGGTATCCTGAATGCTCCGGGTACTATTGATGCGGATTACAGAGGTGAGATCAAGGTGATTCTCTTCAATTATAGTGACAAGCCATTTACGGTTAAGAGCCGCGACCGGATTGCGCAACTGGTTTTCAGTAAAGTGGTGAGAGCAAGGTTCGTGCAGACCAAGCGATTGAGGCGCACCCGCCGGCAGAGCGGTGGCTTAGGGCACACCGGTTTATGAAGATCTTGTTTGTGTCAGATATCTTTTATCCACATACAGGTGGTGTTCCTGAACACATACTGTATTTATGTAGTAATCTCCGGTCGATGGGACATGATGCGAAGGTCTTGGCGCCTTCATATGGAAACAACGAGCCATGGACCGACGAATACATTATCAGGTTGGGACGTGCGATAAAGATCCCCAAGAACCGTTCGTTCGCAGTCATGACCTTTGGTATCCTCATACCCTGGAAGCTACGCCGTCTGCTCGAGCGCGAAAGATTCGATGTAATCCATCTCCATGGTTCAATTGCACCGACCCTGCCGTACTTGGCATTGAAATACTCGAAAACAAAGAATTTCATTACATTTCATTCGGCGCATGAAGAGAGCTACGGCTATGTTCTGTGGGAACCAGTGCTTGAGCAGTATTTCAGGAAGCTTGACGGCTTGATCGCCGTTTCCACCGTTGCCCGGGATTCGGTATCGAGATATTTTCCCGGTACCTATCGTATCATACCCAATGGTATTGATACCGGGAGATTTCAACCGGGACTGAAGCCGATCGAGGATTTGGAGGATTTTGCGCCGAAAATTCTCTTTGTCGGACGTTTCGAACCACGTAAGGGGCTCAAATATCTATTACAGTCTTTTCCGAAGATCCTTCAGGAGTTTCCGAGCGCGAAGCTGGTGATCGTGGGTCAGGGGTTCCTGGAACGCTACTATCGCCGGTATGTTGAAGAGCATATTAAAGGCAGCGTGCTTTTTGTCGGTCATGTATCGCCGGAAGATCTTCCGAGATACTATGCTTCATGCGATATCTATTGTTCGCCGGCAACTGGAGCTGAGAGCTTTGGCATTGTTCTGCTGGAGGCAATGGCGACCGAGACGCCTATTGTTTGCTCTGATATTCCAGGTTACCGAACGTTAATGGGAGAGGGGAAAGAGGGGTTGTTCTTCAAGGCACGTGATCCGGATTCGCTCGCCGAGAAGATTCTACACCTGCTCAAGGATCGCAAGATCATGGAACGGATGGGCAAATCAGGACGGACCAAGGCCCTGGTGTATGATTGGAAAAAGGTGACGAGACAGGTTCTGGATTTCTATTGCGAGGTGTTAGATAAAAAGAGCTAAATTCTGGAATATCCTAAAGGTGAGGGATTTCTCGATTTTCACCTTTGCACAAACGATAAGTCAATTCGGTGATAAGCTGGACTACATTGCGTTGATCGCACTCGTCGGTTTGTTTCCCAAGGAACGCACGCCGTTGTTACTCTCACAACTCATGATCTTCATCACGCTACCCGTATTGATCTTTGGCCCGATCGCCGGTATTCTAGTCGACCGCTGGCATAAGAAAACCGTGATGGTTGTCTGTGATGCTTTACGGACCTTTTGTGCACTGGCAATACCCGTCATTTTCCTGGTTACGAGAAATATATACCCGGTCTTCGCCGTGGTTTTCGTCATGTTCCTGTGCGCGCTTTTCTTTAATGCTGCCCGCAGTGCGATCATACCCAATCTAGTTACCAGGAAGAGAATTCTAACCGCGAATGCCGTAATCAACTTTGTTTCGCGGGGCGCCACATTTCTCGGGATGTTGATCGGCGGGATAATCGTTGACCTGCAAATATGGTACAAAGTGCTCGGCATTGCTGGTTGGACTGCGGCTTTCATCCTAGATGCCCTGACTTTTGCCGTTTCAGCCGTGCTACTGTACATCATGAAAGTCAGGCTGCCAGAGGTTCCTAAGAAGGTGGAACATCTGAAACCGAAGGGATTTTTCATGTTGTTGCGCGGTGGCCTGAGTAAGATGTGGCATGAGCTAGTACATGGCATTAAAGTGATATTCCACGAAAAAAACCTTGGTTTTGCCATGGCGACCATAGTCCTGATGGTCATTGCTGGTAGTGTCATCTACATCCTGGTGATCCCTACCGTGCAGCAGGAATTAGCTTGGGGTACCAGCGGTGTTGGTTACCTCGCCGCAATTGGTGCGATCGGTCTGCTATTTGGTGCATACCTGATGGGAATCTTCGGCCACCATTTTGATTTAAAGGTGTTGATGCTTGTGTGTTTCATACTGGTCGGGGGTTCGCTTGTAGTATTCCCGATATTGAATAATTTCTGGTTATTCGCCCTCGTGTGCCTCATATGTGGCGCGGCGATTTCACCGGTATTCATTGGTCAGGATACACTGATTCATCAATATGCCGATGATTTTGTCAGGGGTAGGATATTCTCACTCCGCGATTGGATACTGAATGGTCTGTTCGCACTCGGGGCCGTGGTTATCGGCTTCCTATCGACATTCGTCAACAAGAACTACATCTTTGTCATTTTCGGTGTGAGTGTGAGCGTGTTTGCAATTCTAGGCTGGTTAATACTAGCCCGTGGTAAAAGCAATACAATTTCACCGGATCACGCCTGAGTTTCAGTTCTGCGGTACCTGGAACTATCCCGGGCAGTTTGAGAAATTCATCCACTACATCCACGATAAGGTTGAAGTAATACTGCCGGGAGAGGCACCGAACGGCGTGGTGGTCACATTTGACGATGGCGACAAGAGTGTCTATCAATATGCCTTTCCGATATTGCGCAAGTACGGTGTGCGTGCCGTTGTTTTCTTGGTTGTGGACTATATCGGACAGACCGACGCATGGGATATGACACTCTCAGGTAAGCGCAGCATACATTTGTCATGGGATCAGATACATGAAATGCAGGATTGGGGAATATGGTTCGGCTCACATACCCTGACTCATCGTAACTTGACCATTTTGAGAAGCGATGAGATCATACACGAACTAACGGAATCGAAACGCATCCTGGAGCAGAAGCTCGGTGGGATATCGTGTATTTCCTATCCTTTTAACCGCACTAACCGTGAGGTTATCTTACATACTCAGCGTGCCGGCTACCGCTTTGGCTTTGGCGGCTCCGGAGAAAACGATTTGCTTATAAAGAAGGAGGCAGTGTACATCACGGATAATGTGCGGAGTTTGGCTACGAAATTAAGTGAGCGTCCTAGGCTGCTGTATCAGTACGATCGGATAAAGCAAAAGACCATCAATTACTTCACGATGGCGACGATGCTCACCAAACATCGTACTGGTGATTCGTGTACCTAAGGGAATCTCCGGTCGGTTTTGAAATGCGATAGGTTGGTCGAAAAAGGATTACGATTCACGAATCACGGATACGATGTACGTTTTTTCAAGGAAAGGAGGAAGGATGGTAGGAAGAAGCATTGTTTTGGCGTTGTTGCTGACAGCGATCGTGTCGGCGCAGAACGTAGATTCTCTGATCGACCATGCCGTTGAGCTGTATGAGACACGACATCTGGAGAGTGCAAACTTGGGTCAAAGTGCGGCGATCCTTGAGGGCATTGTTGAAGATGATCCAGAGAATGTCCGAGCCCTGTATGAGTTGTCCAAGGTCTGCTTCCTGCTTGGTGATGGCGTTGAGGAGAAGGACGCCAGGTTGAAGCTATTCTATCGGGGCCGTGACTATGGTGAAATGGCAATTGAGCTCGATGAAGAGTCACCGGATGCGCATTTCTGGTATATGGTGAATGTGGGTCGTGTCGGGCAGACCAAGGGCGTGCTCAATTCTCTGGTATTGGTGCCCACGGTAAGGGAGGAGATCGAAACAGTACTGGAAATTGACCCCGAACACACGGGCGCACTCGATGCCCAGGCCATGCTTTACTATGAACTGCCTGGGCTGTTGGGTGGCAACCTGAACAAGTCAATGGAAGCTCTGAACAAAGGCATCGCGCTAGATAGCAATTATACACTGCTCTATGTTGATATGGCCAAGGTATACATCAAGAAAAAGAATTACGAGAAAGCACGTTGGTACTTGAATAGGGCACTTGAGATAACTACGCCGACCTATGAAGCCGATCATGTGCTTGATGATAAGCCCGAGGCATTGGCATTGCTGGAAGAGATAAAGGACAAATAGCCGATTACCGATAATGGATGACAGATGACGGTGAACAGGATGACAAATACTATTATCGGCCATCTGTTATCCGTCATCGGTATGAGTGACACATGTTCGAGAAGCTAACCGACATACTGTCCAGGTTGTTCAACCTTGAGAAAGGTAATCGCTTCAAGAACTATGGATATTTTGAGGGCGCATTCAGCATTATAGTAAATTTGCTGCTCTTTGTTTTCAAGCTCTTGTTCGGTTTGGTGTTGAATAGCATTGCCCTGATCGCAGATTCTCTGCACTCTTTGTCCGACGTCGTCACGTCGGCGATCGTCATTTATGGGTTCAAGGTGTCATCCAAACCTCCTGATGATGAACACCCGTTCGGGCACGGTAGGGCTGAGCGAATCGTATCGATAGTGCTCGGTTGTTTGTTGATCGTCGTCGGTATCGAATTCCTCAGGGGTGGTTTTCTAAGATTCAACAACCCGGTTCCGATCAAGGCTGATGTATTCGTGATCGTCATGCTTTGTGTATGCGTGTTTGCCAAGGAATTTCTTTATCGTTTGTCAGTATCCCTGGGAAAAAGGATCAATTCCGCAGCGCTGAGAGCAGATGCCTGGCATCACCGTACCGATGCGATTTCAACGGTATTGGTTTTGGCAGGTTTTTTGTCATTCCGATTCGGGCTGTATCGGATGGATGGAATACTCGGTATGGTCGTTGCCGGAATAATCGTGTACACTGGTGTCGGGATCATAAGAGAATCAGCCAGCGTTCTCATTGGTGAGGCACCCGCAGCATCGTTGGTTGATAGGATAAAGGCAACAGCGGCGGACTTCGACGGTGTTGATGATGTCCATCATATTCACGTGCATGATTACGGCGGACAGCTAGAAATAACCATTCACCTGCGGCTCAGAGGCGATACGCGTCTCGAAGCGGCACATGAAAGAGCGTCTGAAGTGGAGATGGCCGTCAAGAAATGCGTGCCCGGTGCTGAGGTGACGGTGCATCTTGAGCCATTGAAGGAAAATGGATAATACAGATAGTGCGGATCATGAGGTTGGTATAAGGGAATTTGTGATCAAAGACTACGATGATGTGATGAATTTGTGGCGCGAGTCTAGATTGCCGCATAAACCTCATGGTCGCGATCGTAAGGATCGTATCGCGCGCGAAATAGTACAACCAAATGCTGTCTTTCTGATTGCCGAAAAAGATGGTGTCTTGGTTGGTTCGGCTTTCGGTACTCATGATGGAAGAAAGGGTTGGATAAACCGCGTTGCCGTTTCGCCCAAATACCGCAGGCAGGGTATTGCTGAGGATCTTGTGCGGCAAGTCGAGCACCGTCTCCATGGTATGGGTATCAGGATTATCGCCTGTCTAATAGAGGACTGGAACGAAGAATCAATGGAATTTTTCGAGAGGATCGGCTACAAGCGACACCATGATATTTTCTACTTTACCAAGCGGGAGGG
>JASFEK010000083.1:0-7725 GCA_050124875.1 Caldifarciminota bacterium
CAAGGACCAAACCAATCGAAGCCGCATTGAAAACGCTAACGATCTGGATGCTACCGATCTTGAAATCCGGCATGATCTTTCCGCCTACTTTCCGTTCCTGATACACATCGAAAATATCACCCACCGCAATACCAGACTGCTCACCATGATCAATGTAGGCAAACACGTGAGGCGGTGTCAACTCCCGTTCGGACTTTATCTCGACTACGTAGCCTTCCAGTTCTTGTGTCGCCGGGATCAATTCCACCTTCTCTGGCGCCAGAACTGGCTCGTACGGAGTCACGAAGTCACCTTCCTCGATCATATCATAGGACACCATTACCTTGCAGCGTGATCCTTCCTCGCCAACCGCTTCCACCGACGCTGTACCGAGGACGATGATCTCTTTACCCAATCGCTTACCGGTCTTGGGATGCTTGATGACGATGCCCGGACGGAAAATCGTGAGCTTATCCCCGACCGTAACATCTGCGGCACGGTCAATATAGATCTTCTTAAACGACGTTATGACTTTCTCGCGTGTGGGCTCGGTGCCAACAATCTTTCCCCAGTACGGCATATCCTCATCAACGATGAATCCGGCCCGGTGTATCGTCTGTTCACTGAAAATCCGCTCTTCAGGTTTTATCACCGATATGACTTCAGTCTCGGTTTCAAGCGCCGAAGGTATCATGGCAACTTCTTCCTCGGGCACATAAACCGGCATCTCTTCGGGGGTCTCCGCAGGAGCCTCAGCCAGTGCTTCCTCTGGTGACGGCGGAATGACAAAAGACTGATCCGGATATATCCAGTGAGGATCTGCTATGTTCGTCAGATTTGCGCGCCAGACATAAGGCCAGAGAAATGGATCTTGATAATAGAATCCAGCGATGTCCCATAATGTATCTCCGTCCTTGACTGTATGCGTCGTCTCTTGTGCGAAGACCGAGACGAACACAAGCAGTATTATCAACTTTTTCATAACTTCCTCCTTATTTCAATACACCAATGTGGTTCACTAACTGTTCAACGCAAATTCCAGTGATACTCACGGTGTGCAAGGCACACCGGAAAATTTCAACAGCCACCATTGCCCCATCTCCCCAACAGCGTTCTGATCTTCACCACATCATCTTTCATCTTGAACACACGTGCCACCCTCGGTCCGATGCCTGATGTTATCTCATAGACGATCGTGTTGGCCTTGATCGCGCATTCCTCAACCGAGATTTCTGCCGCCCCATCTTGTCCAAACAAGGTTACAATATCACCGACCCGTACATCCGGCATATCGGTTATGTCCACCATAATAAGATCCATACAGACCGTACCGACGATCGGCGCCCGCCGCCTTCGAATGAGAACTTCTCCCTTATTGGAAAGTAAACGAGGGTACCCGTCTCCATATCCGACACTCACCGTGGCAATCTGACTACGTCTCTTCGTGGCAAAAGTGTGTCCGTAGCTAATCGGCGTCTGTGCATCCACGACGCGCACATTGACGACGCGTGATTTCAGCGCCATCACTGGTTTGAAATCGCCCTGGTAAGTCAGGTTGGGAGAAGATCGTAAACCGTACAAGGCGATACCTGGACGGACAAGATTATGATGTGAGTTTGGCCATTTAAAGATACCTGATGAATTTGCCAGATGAACCGAGCCCAGATCTACCTCGCTCGGTCTTATTTCGTCGATGATCTGTCTGAATCTCGCTATCTGTCCCTTTGTGAATGAGCCATTCGCGTCGGCCAGCGGGAAATGCGAGAATACACCATCGATTTTGACACACGGGGATGAAGCAATTGTTTCTATCGCCTGCTTTGCCTGATCAATGGGGAATCCTGTTCTGGTCATGCCGGTATCGATCTCAACATGTACCAGATAAGGCCGGCCCAGGCTCTTCAGCTTTTTGTCCAGAATCTCGAAGAATCCCAGCTCGGACACCGTCGGTATTATGTCGTATTCCAGGGTGGCGTCGATCTGGTTGTAGAGAATCGGGCTCAAAACGAGGATCTTGGATCTTATCCCTGCTTCCCTCAATTCAATACCCTCTTCAATACCGGCTACACCGAACATATAAATGCCCTCGGATTCAAGAATGCGGGCCACCTCAATCGCTCCATGGCCATAGGCATCAGCCTTTATTGCTGCCATGATCTTAGCTGAACCTACCGCCTTTCTTACGATTCGGTAGTTATCGATCAAGCGGTTGAGCGAAATTTCCGCCCAGACACGCCCCTCAGACGCATTCATTAACATAAATATATATATATATCTAAAAAAATCAAGAGGAAAATTGAAAATCAGCAACGTCGATGACGCCCAATGCGTGTCTACTGTTGGCTCTGATGCAATTTAACGGAACTTTTTTGTCGGTGGAATACTAATTACATTTTGATGACGGCATCACGTTCTGGCCCAACCGAGACATAGCTCACCTTAAGACCAGTATGTTTCTCAATTAACCTGACGTAATCCCGTACCGCGGCGGGTAATTCACTGCGTACGCGTGCCTTCGAGATATTCTGCTTGAAACCCGGAACCTCTATATACTCTGGTTCAAGCCGTTCACTCCTAAAGGGATCGAACTCCCCCTCTCCCTTATATCCCGTTGCGATCCGCAACCTATCGAAGCCGGAAAGGACGTCCAGTTTGGTCAGTACTATTTCGCGCACACCATTGATACGCGCGGCATATCGCACGATGGCAGCATCAAATGCGCCGCAACGCCGGGGCCGGCCCGTCGTCGAACCAAATTCGGCCCCTGATTTCCGCAACATCATTCCTAACTCGCCACTGTCTTCCGTAGGAAACGGACCCTGACCAACCCTGGTCGTATAGGCCTTAGCCACACCCAATACGCGCTGTATACTGGCGGGTGGAACACCCAGTCCAATTGGAGCACTGCCGGTAATGGTATGGCTTGCCGTTACGTAGGGGTAAGTCCCAAAGTCAATATCCAACAAGGCACCTTGCGCGCCCTCGAAGAGAATACGCTTACCATCGGCAATCGCGTCACTCAATAATCTGGTCTCGTCAATAACCATTGGCTTGAGTTTCTGCGCGTGTTTCATGTAAATTTCCAATATCTCGTTGTCGGAAAGCGGTTCGGCATGGTATACATCCATCAAGACCAGGTTTTTTCTCGAGATATTGAGCCGTAATCTGTTTTCAAACTTCTCGATGTCAAAGAGGTCGCCCACCCTCAATCCGGTTCGGCCGTACTTATCCTCATACGCAACACCAATACCTTTCTTGGTCGTACCGATCGCCTGCTTCGTGCCTTCTCTGATCTCATCGATCAAGACATGGTAGGGCATGATCAGATGACAGAATTTCGATATCTTGATGCGTTCTTCTATGTTGGGATCATGTTTTTTCAAACCCTGAAGTTCACCGAAGAATATGCTCGGGTCTAGTACGCATCCGGCACCGATGACACCGGTTACGTTGCGGTTCAGAATACCGCATGGGATCTGATGGAATATGACTTTTTCACCATTGTGGCGCACCGTATGCCCGGCATTGGAACCACCTTGATAGCGGGCATTGATGTCAAAATCCTGGGCAAGATAGTCTACAATCTTACCCTTGCCCTCATCCCCCCATTGCAAACCAACGACTGCAAGTCTCATAGCAGCTTAATTCTATCCAGTTCGAGGTAAAAGTCAATAACAGGCGCACCCTTGACAGATAATATCCTTGGGAATATTATTAGATGCAGACAGATACAAGCGGATGATAGCGGATAGATATGCCGGTTCGTGCATCAGCCTGAACCCGCATGGATCAGTTTGCATCTTGACGCGTTCTGGGAAGAACGCGTACGACTGGAGGTGACCGTGCACGAGTTCATAGACAAAATACAGGACTTATCAAGAAGGATTGAAGAGAACAACCGGTGGCGTCAGAAAGAATGCATCAATCTTATCCCATCAGAAACAACGCCTAGCCACCTGGTAAAATTATGTGAAATATCAGACCCCTCGGGCAGATACGCTGAACACCGGACCATGAAAGGAAAGGAGATCTATTTTTACCAGGGTATTGATTTCATACGCGGTGTGGAAGAAGAGCTACGCAAGGAAATGGCGATATATTTTGAATGCCCAAGGATCGAACTCCGGCCAATCAGCGGGCAGATGGCAAACGAGGTTGTCTTCAAGGGCATGGTCAAATATATTAACCGTGGCCGCGAGGAAGGACAGCCTTTCCGCAAAATGAGGTTGGTGATGAACAACGAACTAAACAAAGGCGGACACCTTAGCTCGCAGCCCATGGGCGCACTCTTCAATTATGTCGATGAAGATCCCGCAACCGGTAAGGAGCGGGTGATTAACTTTCCC
The DNA here is from genome assembly GCA_050124875.1 of Caldifarciminota bacterium. Lineage (GTDB taxonomy): Bacteria > Hydrothermota > Tepidihabitantia > SM23-42 > SM23-42 > SM23-42. The sequence continues at coordinate 4,326 of JASFEK010000083.1, forward strand.
GTGCGTAAGGACTGTCTTTACAAGACCGACACTGATGAACTAGCCAAGATACTCGAGAAAGACAAACCCGAGCTCATTGTCTTTGGAAAGAGCATGTTCCTTCACAAAGAGCCAGTGGAGTTTGTACACAACATGATCAAAGACTGGCGACCCAAACCGCTCATCATGTATGATATGGCCCATGTTCTAGGTTTATACGGTGTGCTCCAGGAACCGTTCAAAGAAGGGGCCGACGTGGTCACCGGTAGTACGCATAAAACATATTTCGGTCCTCAGCGTGGAATTGTGGCATCAACAATCACCAAGGAAAGTCCCCTGTCGCGTCTGTGGGTGGACATCAAGGGACGCGCATTTCCAGGATCGACTAGTAACCACCATCTCGGTACGCTTGTCGCCCTGCTCATGGCAACCTATGAAATGAATGCTTTTAAGCAAGATTATCAGAATCAAATAAGAAAGAACGCACGGGCATACGCCGCGGCCCTGCATGATGGTGGTATCGATGTCGAAGGAGACCCCGCCGATGGCTTCACCGAGACCCATCAGGTCGTAATCAGGGTCAGTAAATACGGATCCGGGAATGAACTTGCGCAACGATTAGAGAATAACAATATCATTACTAATTACCAGGCATTGCCTGATGACGAAAGTTTTCTCGAGGCGAGCGGTATAAGAATGGGTGTTCAAGAAATGACGCGCTTCGGCATGAAAGAGGAGGATTTCAGAGAGCTGGCCGGCTACGTCGCCGAAGTGATAATCAAAAACACCCAGACAAAAGACAAGGTCGCAAACCTGCGCCAGAAGTTCTTGGAGATGCACTATTGCCTTGAGCCTGAACCAGCCGCGCGCATCGTGGCGCAGATATTGTCGAGTGTTTTTCCCAACCGGGAATACTTCGCGTCCCTCGTCAAGAATCTCAATGAACTAGTCTGATCTCTGAACGCGTATTATCAGACTCGCTCAGCTGGATCTCACTCAAGGACCAGATGCGCTTCAATACACTCACCCAGATGCGTGAAGATGCTAAGAGCCTGTTCACGGCAGGCATTCACGCCGTTGATGCTTATGACCGAACCAAGCAAAGTGTCCACATCGACAGTGAAAAACTGATCGTACGGGACATATTCAGTCACGAAGCGATATCTGATCTAAGCCGCTTCCAACGCATTCTTCTAACCGGTTTCGGTAAGGTCGCCGCATCCATGGCACAAGCGACCGAGGAACTACTTCGGGACCGCATTACAGATGGCGTTATCATAGCATCAAAGGGACGCCACCCAACTCTTGCGCGCAGCAAGCTCATAGAGGCAGCACATCCCCTCCCTGACGAAAATAGTCTTAGGGGCGCTAAGCGCCTTGCCGCGCTCGTGAGCAGCGCAGGTGAGAAGGATCTGATACTCTGCCTTATATCGGGCGGAGGTTCAGCACTCTGCACGTTACCTCAAGACAGGATAACAGTTGAAGATCTCAGAACCCTGACCCGGCAACTCCTAGGCTGCGGTGCTAGTATTGAAGAAATCAACACAATACGCAAGCACCTGTCACAGATCAAGGGCGGACAACTCGCCCGTCTCGCATACCCCGCAACCGTGATATCGTTGATAATCTCAGACGTTATCGGTGACCGGATCGACAGCATTGCATCCGGTCCATTTGCCCCGGATGCAACGACCTTTGTTGATGCCTACGGAATCATGGAGAAGTACGCACTAACCAAAAGCATCCCCCCTACTGTTCGCGATCATATTGAGGCCGGGCTCAAAGGTGCTGCGCCCGAGACCCTTAAGCAAGGCGACCCTGTGTTTCAAAATACCAGCAACCTGATCATTGCTAATAATCTGCTTGCTCTGCGTGCTATCGAACACAGGGCGCAGCAGATCGGCTATAGCACGCTCATGCTAACATCCAAACTGCGGGGTGACACACGAGAGGCGGCGCGCATATTCGGCGCGATGACCAAAAACCTGTGCGAGAAAATCAAAGACAAAGCCAACATCTGCCTAATCGCCGGCGGGGAGATGACGGTCCGGTTAACCGGGAAAAGCCGTGGAGGCAGGAACTGTGATTTCGGCCTTGCCCTTGCTCCACTCATCAAGGGAATGGAAAAAACCGTCGTGCTTAGCGCCGGAACCGATGGCATTGATGGATCGACCGACGCGGCCGGCGCCATCATTGATGGAACTACATTGCCGAGATTGCATGACCTGGGATTAGACCATCAGTCAGCACTCATCAATCACGGCGCGTATTCAATCTTGAAGAAATCGGGTGACCTGCTCATGACCGGGCCAACCAACACCAATGTCATGGACATACAACTGGTACTCATAAGACGCTAATGGTGTCAAATCGAATAAAGGCACTACTCGTAAACCCCTGGGTCTACGACTTCAAGGCCTTTGATTTTTGGAACAAACCACTCGGACTACTCATCGTTGCCCGCATGCTCAAAGAAATGGGTTTCCAGGTTACGCTTCTCGACTGCATGGACCGGAAAAGCATCTACTTCAAAACCACGGCGACTACTGATCAATACGGACGCGGCAAGTATGATTTTGTGAACGTCGACAAGCCCGGCATCTACAAAAATGTTCCCCGCCTTTACAAACGGTATGGAATGCCCCAAGCAATATTCAAGCGGGCCGTCCAGCAAACGGGGCCACCAGACATCATCCTCGTCACCTCTTCCATGACCTACTGGTATCCTGGTGTATTCGCAGCGATCCGCATATTGAAAGAGGTATTTCCTCACGCACCAGTGATTCTAGGCGGCATCTATGCAAGCCTGTGTGCTGATCACGCCCGCGAAAGATCCGGCGCCGACCACGTTCTCGCGGGGCCGGCCGAAGATAGGCTACCCGAATTGCTCAAGAGACTCGGCTATATTCAGACAATTGATCTCGATACGAAACAGATAACACCCGACTTTTCTTTTTACCCTGACCTGCATTATGGCGTCGTCCTTACTTCGCGCGGCTGTCCGTTCGATTGCACGTATTGCGCAACACAGATGTTATGCCCACAATTTAGCCCGGTGCCGAAAAGTACCGTAATCACTCAGCTCTCCTACCTCGCAACCCGGACGAATAACATCGCCTTCTTTGATGACGCTCTGCTCCTCAACAAGGATCTACCAGGGCTGCTTGACAACATCACCGAACGAACACTCGGCTTGAACTTCCACACCTCGAACGGCTTGCATTGCCGGTTCCTGGATGAATGGATTACCCGGAAGATGTACCGTGCAAACTTCAAGACGATGTACCTCAGCCTGGAGACGACCGATCCCGATATTCAAGAGCGTACCGGTGGCAAGGTCGACACCGACGAATTCATCAGGGCGGTACATACGCTTAAGAAAACCGGGTTTCCGGCCGATGCAATACACGCGTATATACTG
>JASFEK010000084.1:0-7707 GCA_050124875.1 Caldifarciminota bacterium
CGGTCACATGACATAAGGCAAAAAAAGGTGGGCCTTGCTGGCCCACCACGCATTAATGGTTTTAATATATGCATCACGATAAGATAACGGCATTAGCTAATCAACTATCAAACCCTCATCAATAAAATCATCCAGACCGACTTCAGCGTAGTATCTCATGGCCCCGCGATGCACCGGTGCAGTTAATCCCTGTAGCATGTTCTGCCGCGTAAGATACTCATAAGCCGGATGTAAAGATTTGAAATCATCCAGGTTCTCAAAGACGACTTTTGCCAGCGCGTATACTGATTCCTCATCAACGTTCTTCGACGTGACGAATGTCGCCTTAACGCCGACCGTTTCAATATCTTCGGAGTTCAGGGCTCGTGGGTAGAAAGACTGCGGAATCACGGCCTTGGCATAGTACGGGTATTCCTCAACCATCTCATCAACCTTGTCGCCCTGAATTGGCACGATCAGCACCTTGATCCTTCCCGACGTTGCCTCCTTGATGTTACCGTTCGGATGGCCGACCGTGTAGAAGAAGCCATCGAGTCTTTCATCCTGCAACAGACCAGGTGCTTCAACCGCCTTCACGTATTCAGCCGTTATGTCCTGTTCGGACAGACCAGCAGCGGTCAGGACATCCCTTGAATTCTGCAACTGCCCAGAGCCGGGATTGCCAAGGTTGATCCTCTTGCCGCGCAAATCATCTATTGTTTGAATACCACTCGCCTCGGATACTACGAGGGTGATCGGTTCGGCGTGAATGGAGAAAACAGCTCTTAAATCTTTTTGCGGACCTGATTCACTCCATTCTGCGCGACCATGATAAGCCTGATACTGGCGGTCTGACTGTGCAATCCCGAATTCCATATCACCCTGCAACACGGCATTAATATTGAAAACCGAGCCGCTCGTCGACTCCACAGTCGCCTTGATCCCGAATTGCTTGAATTTCTTATTCAACATCCTACTGATCGCGCCACCAGTAGGATAGTAGAGCCCGGTCACGCCACCCGTACCGATGGTCACGAACCGAGTTTCCTTTGCGCCACAGCCAGTGATGCAGAGGCACAGAATTGAAATCATCGACAATATGAAACACGTTCTCTTCATGGATTTCCTCCTTGTGCTGATACGTTCAGTAAGACAACGACATACCATTCTAGCCACATATGATATGAATGTCAACCTGCGTTTGGTGTCTGACTCTTTTATATATGTGCTACTGCTCTTTGCTGGGTCTCTTCCTGAATACAGACATGTAGGTTGGAGTGGGGCTGAAATATCCTGCATGGCTGATCGGACGCAAATCGATATAATTATCCGTTACTATCCGCATCAAAGTTCTTGGTTTCAATACTCTAAGGTGCACATGGCACTTGTTACTCAATGGCGCGAAAGGTATGCAGGTAATCCCGGCGACGGGTTCAAATGGATAGATGAGTATCATCGTACCTCCTGGTTTGAGGATTCTGGTGAATTCCCTCATGGCTTGGGTAATGTCAACAATATGCTCAATAACGTGTATTGAAATAACCACGTCGAAATGACCCTGCGGGAAAGCCAAATGCTCAGCGTCACATACGAATACGTCTTGATTCCTGAGTTTTGCTTGATATACTACACTCCTGTCGATATCGACCCCACAAACATTCCCCGGGAAATGCCTCAATTCATCAATCATGTATCCCGTATTACAGCCGATCTCGATTATGTTGCTGCAATCATCTGTCTTAAGGTACTCGCGTATTTCCCTAGTGTGCATCCGCGCGGCGAACTTTCTTAGCATGTATTCTTCCCAGTATGATCCACCATATCTCTATTGATCATCTTGACCTCAGAAGATCGCATTGCCTGCATTATCGACTCAAAGGTTCTCGATCTGCACCGGACTGATCCCTTCCACCTCGAAACCGAATATTCGTGAGTAGAAATACAACTCGGCTTCCAGACAGCGCGCTATGTTCTCCGCCTTGCGAAAACCATGTTGCTCACCTTCGAAAGCAATATAGGCAACCGGTATGCTTCTGTCACGCAATGCCTGCACCATTTTCTCCGCTTGGTTCGGCGGCACCACCTTATCATCGAGCCCCTGGAAGAATATTATCGGTGCCGTAAGTCGTTCCGTATAGTGGATCGGTGAGCGCTCCGCATAGACGTTGGCCGCTTCTGGATAAGGACCAACAAGGCTGTCCGCATATCGGGACTCGAATTTATGGGTCTCCTTGATCAGTGCTTCGAGATCACTCACGCCGTAGTAACTAGCGCCGGCCTTGAACACATCGCGGAACGTAAGTGCCGCCAGCGTTGTATAACCACCTGCACTACCGCCTTTGATCACGAGTCTATTGCCATCGACCAGATCTTTCTCGACCAGATATTTGGCACCATTGACACAATCATCGACGTCGACGACCCCCCAATTACCTTTGAGCCTTTCACGATAGGGACGACCGAAACCGGTACTACCTCCGTAGTTGACATCCAAGACAGCAAAGCCGCGGCTCGTCCAGTACTGAATTTTCAGATCGAGTGACGGGTAGCTGCATGATGTCGGTCCTCCATGTGTGACGACAATTAGCGGAGGCCGCTCATCCGGCGGGGCCGAAAAATCCTTGTTTCGAGGCCGATAAAAGAATCCGTAAGCCTTCCTGCTATCTGTTGTATCAAACTCAACCAGTTCTGGTTCGGATATGTATACTGGATCGACCATTGCCTCTCCTGAGCGCTGGATGAGGTGGGTTTCGCCCGTCGACGTATTATGCTTCATGACCGAAAGATCCTCGGTTGATGAGGCCCCGTAGAAAAACACCCATTCATTAGCCGTTTTCACATGTGTGATATCGTTGAAAGGAGTGTCTGTCTCGCACATTGTGCGGGAATCAGTGTCAATCGTTGCCAAATGCCAGTAACCCTTGTGGTTAAAGGCACAAGCAATGCGCTCCTTACTGATGAATCCGTAGGTTGAAAGACCGAATACCCATTGCGGCATGCCGAACTCGGCCGCTGACCTGACAACGGACTCAAGCTCATTGCCCACACACCGGTAGATGTTCCACCAGCCGCTCCGGTCCGATACAAAATACAGCACGCCATCGGGCGACCATTCAGGTTGGAAAACGGATTCTGAAACACCGCCGGCGACCTTGCGGGGATCGCGTAGATTTCCTGTTTCATCCATCTCTGCGACCCATAGCTCGGTCCCGTCCCAGGGCATGTTGGGATGATTCCAAGTGAGCCAGGCCAGCTGCTTGCCGTCGGGACTCAAACGGGGCGAAGAATAGAAGTCACTGCCCGCCACTAATCGCTGTGGGATTGTCTCCTCTTTGATGTCCATGCTGACGAGTGAGTTCACGGGTTCATTTTCCCCATGCGCTTCTTGTATACAGACAATCCTATTGCGCACCTCGTCGATATTCAAATCAGCATAGCGATTACCATCCTCATGAGTCAGGGGATACGGCTGGCCAGCAGGTTCCTTCGCGTAGATGCACTGGTCTTCAAAATTGACAAAATACACAGTGCCCTTGCTTACGGTGAAGGCGCCGCCGCCGTATTCATGAACCCTGCTCCGTGCACTGAAAGGCGGCTGTAATATATCACGCGGTTCACTGTCGGATCTATGCTGGACAATGACACTCCGGCCCTTTTCCGCGGGGCGGCTCTCAACCCAATATAGACAATCGCCATCGACCTGCAGATCGCCAAACCTTATGCTTTTTTTTGCAACGATCTCGGCCGTGATCGGAGAATACCAGGTACCGTAGCGACGCATACCCTGTTTCTCATTCAAGGGCTACCCCCAAACACCAGTGTGCGGCTCTTCTCATTAGCTCCCAATCCGAACCCCGATCATCAAACTCATCACCAAATGAGATTCCATCCCGGTCGCTGTCTTCTTCAATCTCAGGATGGGTTCCAATAATGAACACACGTCCGTTTCCATACTGAAAAGCAATCATCGCCGGCTGGTCACCGATATCATAGACACCCAGCACGTCGACGTCAGCGTTTTCATTAGGAAGAAGCTTTGGACCATAACAATACATTATCCATGGGTTGTTCGTCTCAAGTTGAGTAATCGGGTGGACATCATCAGTAATATTGATCCTACACATCATACATTCGGGATAAGGCGCGATTGCATCAATCGGCCCCTGGGTTGTACCTGGGAATATTGCCAAAGGCTGCATGGACAACTGCGTACCCTGCCAGAACACGCGTTCGCCCGTGAAGTAGGCACCGCCACAGATACCGATATAGCCTCCGCCATCACTGATAAACCTCCTTATCTTTGCTTTACCCGGCCCGGTAATATCCCGCGCATACTGATACATATCACCACCCGGAAAACAGATAATGCAAAAACCTTCAAGGGAATGGTCATTGATGTACTGAGCATCGATCACTTCCACTCTAAAACCCATCCATTCAAACATGTTTCTTGTTGCGGTCACGCAGGTGGCGGCCGCACCCCGGTCTGAATAGAGTGCAACGTCTGCATTCTTTCCCTGAATACAACTTGCCGATAACAGAAGACAAAAAACAATACTCCAGCGATATGCTCTCATTTTCCTAGCACCGAATCGATGAACTCGCTGGCTGCTGGTTCGAGCATTGACCATATTTCATCATGCAAGAGTTTCGCTCTTACGCCAACCCAACCGACTGGAAGTAGTTCCAGTGGGAGCATTGGATCATCCAGTCGAAGCGCAACATACTCGGCAGTTAGACAGAATCTATCCGCAAAGCAAGCCGCACCTTCAACATGGTCGCCCTTACGCGCTGACCGTGTGAATTTCGAACGCAGGGCCGCATACTTATCAACATAAGCCTCATAGCGATTCTCGAGATCGCCAATGGCCCAGAGGGCAGCAGCGAAATCCCTTGGACGACGCAGACCACTGTAATCGGCCTCGAATGCTTCCACATATTCCGTCATCTTATGACGCTTAACAAAGCTGATGATTTCACTACGGAAATCGCGGGGCGAAATCCAGACCGAAGCGCTCAGATTGGCAAAACCCAGGCTCTGCAGCTCCTTTCTGAATCTATCACGTAAACCGCGTAATGCTTCGGGAACACGGTAGGCGACCAATCGCCACTTCCCATCCCATTTATTGTGCTCGAGGTCGAAGGCCCGTACCCTGCCTGTTTCCATGAATTCCATGCCCCTTCGGCTCAGGGAATAATGGCTGTACCGGCCCCGCTTACGCACCTTGAAGGCACCGCGGCGTGCCATGCGTGACAGTCCGAGCCTGATCGCATTGGACGAAAATCCGAGAGGACGCACGAGCTCGATGAGATCGGAAACACGCACCCAGCCACCCCGCGGAATGATGTAGGCACCAAAGAGCGTGAAGATGACGGTCGGAAACCGTGCCTCGGTTCTTTTATGTCTCTTTGAGATTATCCGTAATTTACTTGACATATATAATTATAAAACAATCATGTGCTTTGTCAAGGCCAACCACTCATGCCCAATATGCCAGCCACCCAATACCACATGCTACCCTCAAACCGACTAGTATTTGTAGCCCCCGGCTTCATCTGCCGTGGAATCTACACCGAGGCCAAGTACAATACGGTTCACAAAGCAAAAATAGCTTGTGATAAGATTGATATTCAAGATGCCGGCATCGGTAAGACCGACCTTACGCATCGCCAGAATGTCGTCGGGCGATGTCGTATCTGGAGCAATGGTCAACTTGCGAACATACGCGAGCATATGCTGTTGCCGGTCGCTCAGACCGGCGGCCTTGGAGTCACTCATCACAGCCGCGATCCTTTCCCTATTCTTCCAGTAATGGTCTAGAGCTGCGGCGTGATGCTCGACGCAATACTCACATCCATTCAAATGCGATACGACCACTCCAATTAATTCACGGTCTTCCCGGCTAAGACCAGACCTGCCGAACATGAGCGCAATATAAAGATCCAGATGCCTTTGCATCGCCGCCGGGTTCAAGCTGTGTACCCGCATGATATTCGATATCTTACCCCGCCTCTTTTTTATGTCCTGGTATACTGCTCCCAATTCCCCAGTAGCATCCTGTTCATCAATTGTATTAATCCATGGCATATTCTAACCTCCTATACATCTGATACCGAATACAACCACCATCTTGTCTTTCGCTGACCCTTGGGCAATGACTTGCGCTCAAAATAGATATTCATTATCGCACCGCTTTCCGTCTCTATCTTGTACCAGTGTTTGCGTACGTATTTCTCCTTACTGCCACTCTTACACGGTGTCGTTTCCTTCCATTTATCCAAAATCCTGACCACTGCATATTCGGTTTTCCGCCACATGAACCTTGCTGGCAAACCCGGCTCGCCCCTTGCCATGGCACCGCTATTGAACGTACCAGTAACCGGTTTTATTGACTCACTCACGAACATTGCATTTTCACTCATCTTCTTACGCATACCAACTCCCCGTTGCCAATGGGGATGACCAGTGCATCCAGACGTTGGTCATTGAGTGCCTGTTCAACCATTTCTTCGAGTATCTCCTTATGGCTTATGACATTATCGGCAACAAGAATTCCGCCTTTCACCATATTGGGCACTAACTTATCATAGCACTCGGCGTATATTTCTTTTTCGGCATCAAGAAAACAAAATGCTATCTCTTTGTGTTCCTGTAAATGTTTCCTCGCATCACCGTGTACCAGATGCACCACTTCCTCGACGCCGGCCAGCTGGAATGTCTCCTGCGCGATTTCAACCTTGCTACCCGAAACCTCATACGTGTGTAGCTCTGTCCCCCTGAGCCGGCAGGCTAGCGAAAGCCAGAGCGCAGAGTATCCGCCGCTCGTGCCAATTTCAAGATAGGCACCTGTTGGTGCCAGCGAGGCGAGTATTGCCAGAAACTTTCCGGTCTCCCGTGGCACCTGCCTGAGCCGGATATGCGCTGGCGCGTCTTCCTTGCGGTGCTGTTTGTCCAGACCCTCAAGGTATTTCATTCTTCTCTGTATAGATTCAGGTATTTCATGAAACATAGTAATCTATTCCTTTCCTTACACCTACACTGTCTCTATTCCTGCCTCTTTCACGGCGATGACCAAGCGTACGGGTCCAAACGGAACGTAGAATCCTTTAGCATCGAGTTGCTCCTCCATATCGTCCCACATTCGCTTGTAGGTCGCGTTGTAAACCGCTTCCTTTTCCCCCTCACCGCTAACGCGAGACTGAGCTACCCAGCCTGCGCTATAGACCCTTGTTGCTACTTCGGCAACGCGCCGTTTCCATTTCACGTCCAGTGCAAATTCATCCCTCAAGGTCGTTTTCATATGTTCATTCTTCAAGCAGTTAGAAAAATAGTCGAAAGTGAATTCGTCGACGAGGATCAAATATCCTCCCGGCTCAAGCACGCGAACCGCTTCAGTAATGGATTCTCCAACACCACGGTCACCACACCCGATCTTAATATCCTGCAGACCCAAAAAGCAGCTAACAGAACTGAAACATCGATCCTCGAAAGGCATTCCACGCGCATCTGCTTGTACCAGTGAAACCTCGACTCCTGCCCTATCGAGCAATCGCGTGACAGATGCATGAGGTCCTGAATAATCTATATTGAGGCCGAACAAGCGGGCATGAGGAAAGCGCCATCCGACCTGAGCTAGAAACGTGCCGTAACCACATGCGATGTCTAGATGCGATCCAAACCCGATATCCGGCATCTTGGAAGTAACCCAACGCTGGGAACCACCCCAT
>JASFEK010000085.1:0-7637 GCA_050124875.1 Caldifarciminota bacterium
GCACGTTCTTTTGCTCGATACTCGCATAATGGCCGGTCGCCATTAGGTCGATTTTCATTTCCTGTGCTTTTTGCATGAATAGGCCGAACTTAATGATCTTGTTACACACCACACACGGATTGGGAGTCAGACCACGTTGGTATTCTGATACGAAATAATCGACGACCCCCTCCTGGTGTTGCCGTCTGAAATCAAAGCGGTGAAATGGAATATCTAACTGGTCTGCAGCAGCGCCGGCAAAGTCAATATTCTCTTCCTTCATGCCTTCGAGTAACATGATCGCTCCTTCAACTTGATTCCCGGTTTCTTGCAGCAAAGCCGCGGCCACCGAAGAGTCAACGCCGCCGCTGAGGGCAACAAGGATGCGCTTTCCGTTTGATTTCCTAGTCATATGAGCACTCGGCTTACTGAAGGTATGTTACAGGAAATAGCAGCAATCGTCAAGCCTGATTTGCTTCCAGAAATCATGAGAGCGTTCCAGCGCTGATTTTTGCTAATTAGAATTTAGTGCTTCGGATTTATGAAAACAGGCAAGATAGACGCTGCGATATGGCTTTATGCGCTTCAGATCTTGCGGCGTTGTGCGAAGGAGAGTGTGAATCGAATATGTGGTTGACTTTGTGAGCTTTTTAATATAGAATAGCCAATGAAATTGCCCCGGGGTCGCCCGATAATTGAGAACACACGGCTGGAATTCATAAACCTGGCAAACGTTCTCTCCGCGGCGAAGAGGGAGCGCGCGCACCGCATTTCCGGTTATATCGCGATCACTTATCACGATATTCTGGAGCTGATTTTCCTTAACCAGGGCGAGGCTTTCAATGCCGCGCGCCTAGCTCAGGATAAGCGGGAAATTGTGCCTATTGGAGAAGTCGTGGAAAAGGCGAGAAAGTCGGTAATGGGTACGCTGAGCGAATATGCAACGGATGAGATGCTTCTGAAACTGATCATCTCTACAATTGTGCTGAAGCCCCTCAGGTCTCAGGTCGATCTTACAAGAATACAGCCAAGAATATTCATTGACAAGCTTAAGAACTCGAAATTCAATGGTTTTATCTGGCTGCAGCTTGGGCGTGAGGAATCATTTGCGTATTTCGAAAACGGCGTGTTGCCAGGCTGCTATATTGCAGGTAGAGCAGACCGGGCGCTGGAAGATGAAATGTACCCGATTTTGGCAAAAGCAGAGACAAGAGTGGCAGTTTTTGACCGGGTCGAAAAAGCAGTTGCTGAGCAGGCAACACCGGCTCAAGTCGAGATGTTTTGTAAGATATTCACGTCTCTGCTAAAAGGCTATGCCCATCCGCTGGGACAATCACTTGTCTTGCGTACAGCAATGAGTTCCAAGACAACTGCTCAGAAGGAGTTTCCTTTTGTCGAGAAGTTTCAGATTGATTCTGACCTTTCTTTTCATGGTGAGGTCGTGGTCGACCCACGAAAATTCGCTCAAGGTATGGCACGGATGTTTGATCTGATATACGAATCGTTCTCGACCTTCCTGGGCAAGGAGAGCGAAGTGATTGCCAAGAAGATTTTGACCGATTACCGGTATGCGTTGAAATCTATACACTTCTTCAACTACACCAAATTGAAGATTTAATGCCTCTCTTCATCGTCACAACACCTATTGGCAATATGGAGGATATCACGCCGCGCGCACTCCGCGCCCTGGAACAAGCCGATCTGATTGCTTGTGAAGATACCCGACGCGCAGGCATGCTACTGAAGAAACATGCAATCAGCAAGAAACTCCTTTCCTATTATGAGCAGAATGAGAGGAGAAGGGTGCCGCAACTCATCTCTGTTTTGAAGCAGGGTAAGGATGTAGCATTGATTACGAATGCCGGGACCCCGTTGCTGTCGGATCCTGGTTACGTTCTGGTCGCTGAATGCATAAGGCAAGGTATTCAGGTCACCGCAGTGCCCGGCGCATCAGCGATCACTGCAGCGCTGGCGGTATCTGGATTGCCCGCGAACCGTTTTGTATTTGAGGGGTTCCTGCCTAAGAAGAAAGGACGGCGCATCAAGGCGCTGCTTGAATTGAAGCAGGAAAGCAGGACGATTGTTCTTTTTGAATCTCCGAATCGTGTTGCGCGGCTGCTTGCGGAAATAAATGAACACGTTGGAGACCGAAGAATTGCCGTGTGCCGGGAAATGACTAAGTTGTATGAGCAGGTGATCCGCGGCCGGGTGAGTGAGGTTGCGGGTCAGTTAGAAAAAGCAAGGGGTGAGTTCACTATCGTATTGGAAGGGAATAGTGACTAAGATCAAAGAACTCGGCAGGAGCTTCTTTGTCCGGCCGCTCGTGGCCATGCTTATGGCCCTTAAAATACACCCTAATGTCATAACCGTTTCCAGTCTGATATTGGCCATCATCGCATTCTTTTTCTATAAGAATGGCGTGTTCTGGGCGGGGGCGATTTTCCTTTTCTGGTGCGGGATCTTTGACACCTTTGATGGCGAAATCGCGCGCCGCAGAAACATGATCTCGAAACTGGGTAGTTTTCTTGACTCGACGGTTGACCGGATAAATGAATTCATAGTCTATTTTGGTCTCTATTTCTATTATATTGGCAGATCAAGCTACGTACACTACTGGATTCTTGTGGCAATTTTCGGTTCGATGATGGTGAGCTATACCCGAGCCCGGGCCGAGGGTTTGGGTATTTCACCACAGGTAGGGGTTTTTGAGCGTTTCACACGTATCGTTTTGTTGATCGCCGGTTCAGTTTTTGGACCCAGGGTAATGTCATACGTTATCATCATTCTTGCTGTTGGGACCATACAAACTATGATTCAGCGGATAATCTTTGTACGGCAGAGGTCGAAAAAGGATTGAGTAGAACAAACAGGGCAGATCTTCCGGAAAATAACCAAGAAAGAATCTTGCTTGTTGCGGTCGTCGGTTCGAAGACGGCGCGGTGGCGTGTCATCCAGTCACTCGAGGAACTTGCCAGTCTGACAAGAACGGCTGGTGGCGAGGTGATCGAGAGCCTAATGCAAACAAGACCACGGTTTGATCCGGCAACGCTGATCGGAATCGGTAAGGCAAAACAGCTGGCTTCGGTCAGTGAGGAACTGGAGATCGATCTTCTGATCTTCGATATCGAACTCTCGGCAGCCCAGATCAGGAATCTGGAGGATATTGTCGGGGTGCGCGTAATCGACCGCACGACGCTCATTCTCGATATCTTCTCAAAACATGCACGCACCAAGCAGGCAAAGGTGCAGGTCGAGCTCGCCCAGCTTGAATACCGTTTGCCACGCTTGGTGGGTATGCGTTCGGAATACTCTCGACTGGGCGGTGGTATCGGCACGCGCGGTCCTGGTGAGAAGAAACTGGAGGTTGACCGGCGCCGCATCAAGGAACGGATATCTACCCTCAAGAGAATGCTTAAGAAGATTGAACATTCTAGGGAAGTGCAGCGCAAGAGAAGGGTCGACATCCCGAAGATTGCGGTCGTTGGTTACACGAATGCCGGCAAATCGTCACTGGTCAACGCGCTGACGCGGGCAAAACTGGTCACCTCAGAGCAGCTTTTCTCAACCCTTGATTCCAATACCAATGTGCTCTTTGTGCCGCCCAGGCATAAGATGCTGATCAGTGATACGGTTGGTTTTCTCAAGGACTTACCCCATGATCTGATCGCATCATTCCATGCTACGCTAGCTGAAGTGCTGGAGGCGGATATGCTCATTCATATCGTCGATGCAACTGCCGAGGACCTTGAGGAGAAGATCTCGACGGTAAGCAGCGTGCTGGAAGAAATAGCAGCGGATAGTAAATCAGTGATTCTGGTATTCAACAAGATCGACCGGCTATTCGATGAAGAGCGAGAAAGATACGAAGGTAAGTATCCTGAAGCATTGTTCATCTCGGCGGCCAAGCACACCGGACTAGACTCGTTAAGAGAGCACCTACGGGAACATTTTTTTGAAAAACCATCGACCGTGGCATCTTGACCATGGCATCATTTGCACTATAATTCAACGTGGCTGACTACCTCGATGATGTCGTTGGACAAGATACGGCCAAGAAGTTCATAAGAACCGGAATCAAGAGAGACAACCTCTACAATATTCTCTTCACTGGCCCGCGTGGCGTGGGTAAACGCATGTTCGGCTTCGCGTTGTCCAAGACCCTTGGCTGTCCACCGAACTCTCCGAACTTCCATCTCATCGCGCCGATCCCCTCCAAGCTCAAGGATAAAAGCGACAAGATCTACGAGTATTCGAAGAATTATTATCCTGAGAACGCGGTGGTGGAGACGAAAGACCGCGCCTCGATTCTTATCGAGCAAATAAGGAATGTAACCGAACGATTGATGCATATGCCTGAATCCGGGAAAAAGCGTGTTGTCTTGATCCTCAATGCAGATCAAATGACAGACGAGGCGGCAAACTGCTTCTTGAAGACGCTGGAAGAGCCGCCGATCGACACGATTTTCCTGCTGACCAGTTCACGGCCAGAATTCGTATTACCGACCATACGCTCACGGTGCCGGGTTATTCCTTTCACCCACCTGGGTGTTGCACAGATCGGCAAGATCGTGTACGACGGCGAGGATGATTTCATGCTGGGCAGTCCGGGTGAGATATTGTACTTGCGTGAGAGCGGCATGGTTGAGAGTGTCATGGATATTTTCAAGAAGACGCCGCTACAGGTGAAGAGTGCAGCAATTGTTGCTCAGGGGTATGAGCGGAAGAACATCGTGGAATTGTACTATCCTCTGCTATTACTTTACCGGCTGGTGCTCTACAGAAAATTGAACCTGGTGAACAAGACGCGTTATGAGTACGAGATTGCCAAGAAGGCAAAGAGAATCACGCTGGACAAGGTCATTGAAACCATAGCCCTGCTGAATAACAACATATGTTTGCTTGAAAGGAACCCGAACCGTTTACTTCATCTGTTTAATGTACTCTTGAGACTTCCCTGATTCTTTCAATGACGATAAAATTCATCTGTGATGGCATGTTGGGAAAACTGTGCAAGTTGCTCAGGGTTGTCGGTATCGATTGTGCTTATTCAAATGAGGGAATGGCAATTCTCGTAAATGCCCGCAAAGAGGGGCGGATTATCCTGACCAGTAATACCCGGCTCAAGGATAGGGAAGGCGTCTTCTTCATCGAGGCGGCAGAGCCGACGAAACAATTACATGAAGTTGTGGAAACGCATGGCCTCTGGGACGAGGTAATACCTTTCAGCCGCTGCGTGGTCTGTAATGAGAAACTGGAACCGGTCACCAAGGAAGAGGTAAGAGATCGGGTACCTTACTACACATATCAGAACTTCAACGAATATGCCGAGTGTCAGAAATGCAACCGCGTTTACTGGAAGGGTAGTCACTACCAGAAAATGCTCAAAGAAGTTGAAGAGATATTAGGACTGACTTTTGATGAGGACCATAATATTCACTAACAGAGTACGGACGGCTGCTTTCCTATTGGTGGTAGCCATCTTGAACTGCATGCCTTACGTGGGCCGGCCACGCAGGGGAAGGTCGGTGCGGGTGGCCATCGAGTGCGGTGTCGATCAGGCAAGGGTTAGTGGTATGAAGGGTAACAAATACTACAAGGACTACCGGGTAACACAGAGTAGCAGTTTTCCCTTCCGCTTGGAGCCCAGGGACGGCAAAGTCAACATCAATGGCCGGGATTACCGTGGCAGTCTGGAGATAAGGAAGATCGACGCGAACCTGTGGGTGATCAACGTGGTGGACATAGAAGAGTATTTAAGGGGCGTTGTGCCTTGTGAGATCGGAGGAGTGCCGGAAAAGCAGATCGAGGCGGCAAAGGCGCAGGCGGTCGCAGCGAGAACGTACGCACAGGCTCATATCGGTCAACACCAGGATTTGGGGTTTGATCTTTACGCCACGGTGCAAGACCAGGTATACCGGGGCGTTACCTGTGAAAGAGAAATCACGAACCGTGCGATCGAAAGCACTAAGGGGGAAGTGCTTCTCTACCGGAACCAGCCTATCGAAGCAAAGTATCACTCCACGTGCGGGGGCAGGACGGCTGATTTCAGCGATATCTGGTCAGGTAAAGCACCGCCTTATCTACGCAGCGTGAGCTGCCGTTATTGCAGTAACAGTCCCCATTACGAGTGGAAGAAAGAACTAACCAAGAAGGAATTCTTCGCTCATTTGCGGAAACGGCTTCGTAAGATAAACATGAATATCGCGCGTGATGAACTGATACACTCGTTCCGGTTGAAAAGGAACAAGCGCAGCAAGCGCGTAACGCATTTTGTCTTGGTTACCAACAAGAAAGAATATACCATTCCGACTTACCGGTTACGCACTTTGTTCGGACAACCCGGTGATCCAGGCGGGCTACTGAAGTCGAGTTACGTCTTCGTAAAGACCAAGAGCGATAAAGTCGTGATCGAAGGGAAGGGCTTTGGCCACGGCGTCGGTATGTGCCAGTTCGGTGCCCTGGAAATGGCAAGCCGAGGCAAGAACTACCGGCAAATTCTGTATCACTACTACCGCGGCACCCGCATCAGAAAGATACGCTAACCCACCAACCACCCACCAACCTGCTATAATTTGTCAACTTTTGCCAGCCTTTTGTCCCGAAATTTAATGATGTTTTTTGTGATTTTCTGTATTTCGCTGTTTGCAGTGAACTTTTGATAGTGCTCAATGACAAGCTTGGTCATTCCACAGCGATGATGCTGTATGTGAGAAACAAACATGTGCACGTCTACCATCCCATGACAATGATTGCCTTATGCGGGTAGATCAACGGATTTCTAATTCCTCTGGAACCATACTACAATACTACAAAATCACGGTAATTCGTTGAAAAACAAGCCTTTACCATCTTTTGGCGAATTCTGTCCATTGGAGATCCCGTGAATTATAGCATCTCTTGATGTAACCAAATTCACGAGGATGCTGGTTTCCTTGTTATTAGAAAAAATAGGCAGCAGTGTAATTCTACGTAATACCGTACGTTCTAAAACCAGAATGTCACAAATCTGTCACAAGGGGAGTGACCACACAAGTCACTCTCCTTGTGCTACACTTTTTGTACTTTATCTGACCTTAACTACCTTCTGTGTCACAACACCGTCAATTTCAATGAAGTAGATGCCCGGTTGGATTCTGCCTGGTTCAACAACCCTGCCCGTAATGTCAAAGACTCTGCACTTTTTGCCTTCTGGTAGTTGCAGTGGTCCACGGAAGATGGTTGCATTCATTCTACTACTTCTAAGAGAAATATCTTCATTCTCATCCACGGCGACGTTCTGCGCGTAATCAAAAAGTGCAATCATTATAGCGACCGCTCCTTCGTAAGACTCGCCATTCGTCAAAACGATGGCCGCTGTGTTTTCTGCGGGGCAGAAACCCATTTCTGTGCTGACTCCGTAGAAACCACCATTGTGATACCATATCCATCGTGAGCCAATATCGAGGTAAAACCAAATAAGTCCCATCTTTAGGTTCGGAAGTACGTCAAAATAGATGGTGAGCATCGTGTCAACTGTTGTGCTATCGAGGATTCTCACCGTATCAATTTGCCCATATTGCATGATTGCTGTAAGATGTCGGGCCAGCTGCAATGAACTCGTTCTGAGCTGCGAAGAAGGATAAGCCGGCCAGCCGTAATGAGAATATGGAGTGTAGGTT
>JASFEK010000086.1:0-7603 GCA_050124875.1 Caldifarciminota bacterium
ATGCAGAAAAAAACATTCACAGAAGGCACAGAAATGATATACACTTTCAGTGTTTTCAGTGCCCGCCGCAGGCGGCTTCTGTGTCTTCAGTATCTCGCGGAGCGAGAACGATGAGGAAAGCAATCTACGCGGGGACCTTTGATCCTATCACATACGGCCACATCGATGTGATTTCTCGGGCAACCAAGATCTTCGAAAGTATCGTGGTCGGCGTCAGTGCCGGACCCAAGACAACGCTTTTCAATCATGCCGAGCGGATAGACCTGGTCACCGAGGTGTTCTCCGGCAACGATAAGATCGAGGTGAGTGGTTTTTCCTCGCTGCTTGTTGATTTTGCCAAGGACATTGGAGCACAGACCATTATCCGTGGCATGCGCGCGGTCTCGGATTTCGACTATGAACTCCAGCTGACGTTGATGAACCGCAAGCTAGCATCTGAGATTGAAACTGTATTCCTAATGCCTTCGGAAAAATACATCTTTGTCAGTTCATCACTGGTCAAGGAAATCGCCGCGCTTCAGGGGGATATTTCCATGCTGGTGCCCACCGTTGTAGCCAAGGCATTACGCAAAAAACTCATCCGGTAACTTGACAATTCATTTCTTGCCGGACCTGCTGTAGCGTAAATTCAGGAACTGCAGCAGAGAACAATCGGTAATTATCCGGCTTCCGTTGACTTCATTACGATATTCTGTATACTTCTTTGCATGAAATTCATTGACCGGGCCAAGATTTTCGTTGAATCCGGGGCTGGTGGCAACGGCTGCGTTTCATTTCGCCGCGAGAAATTCGTTCCGCGCGGTGGACCAGATGGCGGGGACGGTGGTAATGGAGGCTCGGTCTACCTGGTGGGTCAGAAGAGTCTCCAGACCCTGTATGACCTGAGGATCAAACCCCATTACCGGGCAACCCGGGGACAGCACGGGAAAGGCAAGAAAATGCACGGCCGAACCGGCACTGACGTGCAAATCAGGGTACCGCTGGGCGTTGTAGTCAATGAAGACGAAGAATGTCTGGGCGAGATACTGGAGCACGGCCAAGAACTAGTTGTTGCCCATGGTGGAAAGGGCGGCCGGGGCAATGCCCGTTTTGTCTCACCGACCAATCAGGCACCACGGAAGTATGAGGAGGGCAAACCCGGCACGAAGAAGACGCTCAATCTCGAGTTGAAGATCATCTCGGATATCGGCATCGCTGGCCTGCCCAATGCCGGCAAGTCGACATTACTCAAAGCAATGACCAATGCACGCCCCCGCATTGCAGGGTTCCCTTTCACCACATTGACACCAAATCTTGGTGTGTTAAGCAACAACACACGAAACATTGTTATCGCCGATATGCCCGGCATAATTGAAGGTGCGCACGAAGGCAAGGGGC
Organism: Caldifarciminota bacterium; assembly: GCA_050124875.1. Lineage (GTDB taxonomy): Bacteria > Hydrothermota > Tepidihabitantia > SM23-42 > SM23-42 > SM23-42. The sequence continues at coordinate 1,378 of JASFEK010000086.1, forward strand.
TCGGCCTGCAGTTTCTCAGGCACATCGAGCGTACCGGGCTGCTCATACTTCTGATCGATATCTCGGCACCCGAACCCGAGCGTCAATATCAATCACTGTTGCGTGAATTCAGTAACTACAACCCGGCACTATTGAAGAAACCGCGTCTTGTAATATTCAATAAGATCGACCTGGTGGACGAGGTCCCTAAATGGCAACTAAGGGAAAAAGTGTTCTACATATCCGCACTCAAGGGTACTGGTGTGGATGATCTGATCGAATATTTAAAGAATGCGTATTAAGCTGAAACAGGACAAAGAAGCGATTCTTAAAATCCTCAAGTCATCGGACGTTGAGAGAAAACTTAGGGTACTGGAAAAACTCAACGGCGTGAACGAAAAAGATAGCATCAAGATACTCGTCAAGACACTGGAAGATAGATCATGGTGTATGCGGGAAAAGGCTGCTCACAAGCTGGCCACCTACGGGAAACGAGTTACCTCGCGCCTCACACGATTATTGAAGAAAGGATACTGGTATACACGCGCCTCGGCATGCCTCGCCCTGGGAGAAATCGGCGACATCCACTCGGCCGATGCGATCATCTCGGTATTACTTGAAGATGAAAACCCAACCGTACAGCAAGAAGCGTCCGCTGCCCTGGTGAAAATAGCCCACAAGAAACCACGAAAGTTCGCGGCAACACTTGCCGCAGCCGGACTCGAGGAGAGCGAGCTGCACACCGTCTTATTCTCACTGGAGCGCGTTGATATTGATTTGTATCAAAACATAAAAGAACAGATGGTTGATGAACGAGAAGTTTGAACTGTTCGGACTGGTCTCGATTCAAAAAATAACGCAAAAACACCTGTATACCCTGCTCGAACGGTTTGGCTCACCGCAAAATATCATGTCGGCGTCAGTGAAAGACCTGCGGCCCATTGTGGGTTCAGAGGTCACCCAGAATATTGCTTCATTCTCAATCGACAATGTACTGCGTCGGAAATGGAAATTGCTGCAGCAGTTATCCATACAACTCATTCCATACTACGCGGCTGATTATCCCGCGTGGCTGAAGCAGATCGATAGTTTCCCGCCGGTTATATTCGTGCGTGGCAAGATCTTATTGGAAGACGAAATATCGATCGCTGTAATCGGCACGCGTGGCGCTTCGGTCTATGGCAAAGAGATCGCGCGCCGCTTTGCCGGAGAATTCGCACAGGCCGGAGTTACCGTGGTCAGCGGACTGGCGCGCGGCGTCGATACAGAAGCCCATCGGGGTGCCCTGCAAAACAGCGGCCGGACCATTGCCGTTCTTGGCTGTGGTATAGATACATGTTATCCGCCGGAGAATAAGGAGCTAATGCATAAGATCATTAAGCAAGGCGCGGTGGTCTCGGAATTCAACATCAATACACCGCCCTTTGCAGGCAACTTCCCGAAGCGTAATCGCATCGTATCCGGCCTGGCCAAAGCCGTTGTTGCGATTGAAGCCAAGGAAAAATCAGGGGTCATGAATACCGTCAGGTGGGCGTTGGAACAGAACAAGGATGTATTCGCCATTCCTGGGAATATTTTATCGAAAACGTCTTTCGGCACAAACAAACTGATCAAAGACGGCGCCATCCCGGTCACCAGCGCCGATGATGTTCTGGAATATCTGGGCTTGCGGCATACTTTACAGGAAAGAGAAACCGAAGAATTTTTGATCGACGAGTCGGAAAGAGCAGTCTGGGAGGCAATTTCTTTTGAGCCTATTTGCCTTGATGCGCTTTCGGAAAAAATCAATCAGTCAACGAGTGCAATCCTGAACGTTCTGCTCAGACTGGAAATAAAAGGCTACGTAAAACAGCTACCCGGCATGACCTTTGTAAGGAGCTTCGAAACCCCGGATTGACCCCCGTTTTGTAGTTTTGGCATTTAGGATTTTAGGCGTTTAGGTATTTAGGCCTTTTGGTATTTAGGAATTTGTTTTTAAGTTCCCATCCTCCATGAAGACAAATACTTGCGCTGCTCGGGTGTCAGCCTGTCAATCTTCACACCCATTGATTTCAACTTGAGGGCTGCTATTTCTTGGTCCAAAGCCAGCGGCAAGCAGTGAACGCGCCTTTCGAGCTCTGGATTATTCAGGATATGTTCCACGGCCAGGGATTGATTCGCAAAAGACATATCCATAACCATTGCCGGATGCCCCTCGGCCGCGGCAAGGTTGACCAGTCTGCCTTCAGCAAGCAAGTATATTCTACGGCCATTACGCAGGGTAAATTCTTGACACGATTTTCTTATCAACCTTTTTCTACGGCAGATTTTCTTCAAACCAACCTTATCGATTTCAACATCAAAATGACCGGAGTTCGCAATTATGGTGCCATCCTTCATCTTCAACATGTGGTCTCTTCTGATCACGTTGATGTCGCCGGTCACGGTGACGAACACATCACCTATCTTCGCCGCTTCGGACATGGGCAGAACTGAATAACCATCCATACGCGCTTCCAATGCCTTGACCGGATCCACTTCGGTAACAATGACCTGGGCACCCATGCCCTTGGCACGCATCGCCAAACCGCGACCACACCAGCCATAGCCTGCGACCACGAAATTGCTGCCACTAATGAGTATGTTGGTCGCCCTTAGAATACCGTCGATCGTTGATTGCCCCGTTCCGTATCGGTTATCAAAGAGATGCTTGGTTAAGGAATCATTGACTGCCACGATCGGGAAATTCAGGACTCCATCACATTCCATTTGCTTCAACCTCACGACCCCGGTTGTCGTTTCCTCGGTGCCACCCAGAATTCCGGTCACCTTATTCTTATGCACCGTGGAGATAAGGTCAGCTCCATCATCGATCAGCACTTCTGGTTTTTGGGAAATCACCCGATTCATGTTTGCGTAGTACTCCCGTCGAGAATCACCGCGGCATGCGAAAACACCTATGTTTTCCATTGCCAGTGCAGCGGCCACATCATCCTGAGTCGACAAAGGGTTTGACGCACAAAGCGCAACCTGAGCTCCGCCGTCCCGCAAGGTTCGCATCAAATTGGCAGTTTCGGTAGTAACATGCAGGCAACACCCAATGCGTCTACCTTTCAATGGTTTGGTCTTCTTGAGCCGCTCGCGGATGAGCTTCAGGACAGGCATCTTGGCATCTGCCCAGTCGATCCTTTTATGACCATCCGCCGCAAGATTCTTGTCACGGATATTATACTTAATCCCTTTACCTTTCTTCATTTTATACCTGCCTCACGTCTTATTGCATCAGCCATATCACAGAGCTCCCAGGTGAATCCCTCTTCCTCACGACCGAAATGACCGTAGCATGCCGTGCGCCTGAATATCGGGCGGCGCAGGTTCAACTTATCGATCATACCCTGAGGGGTAAAGTCAAAGAGCTTACGGATGATGCTAACCGTTTTTTCATCGGCGATCTTAGTCGTGCCAAATGTATTGACCGTAATCGAAGTGGGCTCGGCAATGCCGATCGCGTAAGAAACCGAAAGTTCTACCTTTTGGCAGATACCCGAAGCAACAATATTCTTTGCCACATAGCGCGCCATGTATGACGCTGAGCGGTCTACCTTGGTCGCATCCTTACCGGAAAAACAGCCGCCGCCATGATGGCCAATGCCGCCGTACGTATCGACCATTATCTTCCTACCCGTGACACCCGTATCGCCCTGGGGGCCGCCAACTACAAAACGGCCAGTCGGATTTATCATGATTTTTGTCTTGTCATCGATCATTTCCTTTGGTACGATTTCTTCAATGACCAATTTTTTCATGTCGGCATGGAGCTTTTCATTGCTGACATCGGTATGATGCTGTGCTGAGAGGATCACGGTGTCCACCCTTGCTGGCTTGCCATCTTTATACTCAATGGTTACCTGTGATTTGCCGTCCGGGTGTAGATAACTGACGACATTCGTCTTCCTGATCTCGGTGAGGCGCCGTACAAGCCGATGGGCAAGCATAATGGGTAAGGGCATTAGCTCAGGTGTTTCATCGGTTGCGTAACCATACATCATACCCTGATCGCCTGCACCACCGATATTGACGCCCAGCGCAATATCACCAGACTGCTCCTGGATTGCAGAAACAACGGCGCATGTATTAGCATCGATGCCCATGTCCGCATCCGTATACCCGACTTCATACAACAGAGCACGTACGATCTCCGGAAATTCAACATAACATTCCGTCGAAATCTCACCAGCGACAAATATCATTCCCCGCGTAGCCAGTGTCTCGCAAGCGACCCGGCCAAACGGATCTTTCTCAAGGATTGCATCCAAAATTGCATCAGACACCTGATCACAGATCTTGTCGGGATGTCCTTCAGTAACTGATTCCGAAGTAATAAAATAGCGTTCCATTTGCCTCCTTTTTTTGCTATTATAGACAAATCCAAGGGAAAATCAAGATTTTGGTGAGAACTTGCCTCCATTCAGTATGTATGGTCACCAGATTGCGCTGTATAGAAGCCCCCTTCGTTGCTGACCTCACGTGGCAGCGTCAAGGAAAGCGAAGGGACTGTTTATTGACATACCAACCAGGATCGAGTACTCTTAATCGACGCCGGACATAACGTTATATAAGGAGGACAACTGCCCTGGTGTGAGACATTCTGTGAGAAGATATTGATACAATTGGTTAACATGAGATGTACAAATGTTCGATTGAAAAATTCGCTTGAAAAAGGAGGAAGCCAATGGTCCAGATATGTTGTGCAGTGATTCTTCTCGTGAATATGAGTGGCAAGATCCAGGGCACGGTCAGCGACGCAGAAAACGGTGAGCCCATAGCCGATGCCAATGTTCTGGTCCTGAACACGGACATCGGTGCGGCTACTGACGCTGAGGGTGATTTTTTTATACTCAATATGGAGCCCGGCGATTATACGATCGAGGTATCATGCCTCGGTTACGGCACAAAACGGGTCGCAAATGTGCTAGTAGAATACAGCAAGACTTCACGTATAAACATCTCCCTCGACCCTACACCGGTCGATATCGCGCCCGTTACCGTAACGAGTGAAAGACCTGCCGTGTCCAAGGACATGGTAGGCACAACCTATCTTGTACGCAAGGAAGAGATCGCCCATCTGCCAGTGGACTACACCATGAACCTTATCGCTTTCCAGGCCGCAGTTGCCCGGCGTGACACAGCATTGCATGTGCGTGGCGGACGCGCAACCGAAGTCCAGTACATGATCGACAACGTACCTATCATCGATCCACAGACCGGGGACATGGCGATTAACCTTTCGCGGGGCGTGATCGACGAAGTCATTTTCCTGCCCGGCGGCTTCAACGCCGAATACGGCCGCGCAATGTCCGGTATCGTTAACATGGTAACGGCCCGCCCTGCCGACATCCTGAGTATGCGGGTGCGCGGCAAAACCGAACGCTTAATGGACGCCGAACACGACTACGGCTATGAGAACGTCGAATCTTCAATACATCTACCAGCGGGCAAACGCCTCAAGGGATATCTCTCGATCGACTTGATGCACACTAATGACTGGGATCCACGTCTTCAGGTACTACCGCACAAGGAACGTGATGACTATTCACTATATGGTAAGTGGCTTTACACGGCATCAAGCAAGTTGAAGATGTCACTCAGCGGGGCCATGTCGAGAAGCCAGTTCGACCGCTATGAAACGCTCTGGAGATTTCACCTGGACCATTATCGCTCGGACCTGAACCAGGGCAACCTGCAGGCAATCAATGTAACGTACTTGCCTGATACACGTAAGTTCTTTCAGTTCACCGTCAGCCGTTTGTATAATAGTAAGACATACGGCGTCCGTGAGGACATTGCATACAACATATTCGATAATTTCAAATTCCGGCCGTATGATTCTCTTCAATGGCAGCAACCGAGTTTAGATAACCCGTTCGGTGCTTATGTAATGAAACCTTACGGTGCCGGTGACTATCCCGAGTACGGTGATAAAACCTCACAAGTAATTAGGACCACGCTCAATAGTGATATTCAGATGCACAAGTACCATCAAATGAAGGCTGGTTTTGAGTATGTGCTACAGAGTTTCAACAGCTTCGTCTATTTCATAAGTGATAATACACAACAACTGATCGACGAGTACCAGTATCACCCCGCGGAATATTCCCTCTATGTTCAGGACAACATCGACTATAAGGGGTTGTTTGCGAAAGTCGGTTGCCGTTACGACTATTTCTCCAGTGATATCGAGGGCATTGAACCCAAGCATTATGTCTCA
>JASFEK010000087.1:0-7543 GCA_050124875.1 Caldifarciminota bacterium
AATCAAGCATGAAAATCATCTGTCGTTGCGAAGACATTACCGAGGAAGAAATAGTTCAGAAAATTCACGAGGGATATCATACCATGGACGATCTGAAACGGATCCTGCGGGTGACCATGGGGTTGTGCCAGGGTAAAGGATGTCGCAGGCATATTGCCAAGATCATCTCCCGGGAACTCGGTATTCCCATTGAGCAGGTCGTGCAACCCACCTACCGGCCGCCGATAAAGCCGATTCCAATCAGCGCCACGGTTGACACAGATTAGTTGCCGGCATTCCAATCAAACAGAATAACTGAGGCAATATCATGCAACTGATGGATTTGGGTATCAAGGGCTACAAAGAAGTCTGGGATCTACAAAAAGAGATTCACGAGAAAAGGGTAGAGAAAAAGATACCCGATACGTTGATCCTCGTTGAACACAACCCGGTCATCACCATGGGCAAGAGCGGGCAAGAAAGCAATGTGTTGTACCCAGTCGAGTTTCTAAAGGAAAAAGGGGTTGAGTTTTACGAGATCGAACGCGGCGGTGATGCAACCTTTCACGGTCCGGGTCAACTGGTCGGGTACCCGATATTCGATGTGAAGTACGGACTCGCCGGTATCAAGCCGTTCATCTACGGGATAGAAGACGCGATAATCAAGAGTCTCGGCGATCACAACATAGAAGCGTATAAGAAGGAGAAGATGATCGGCGTGTGGACTGCAAAAGGCAAGGTGTGTTCGATCGGTGTGGCGGTCAAGCGATGGGTGAGTTTTCACGGTTTTGCCTTGAATGTGAATACCGACCTGTCATATTTTGACCTGATCGTACCCTGTGGTCTTAAAAATGTTGAAATGACCTCAATGCAGGAAATACTGGGGAAGAAAGTCCCAATGGAGGAAGTGAAGCTAAGCGTCACCCGGAATTTCAGTATAATCTTTAAACAGGATGTTGCTGAGACATGTTTAGAAAAGATCATCTAAAAAAACCGGATTGGCTAAAAGTGCGTATCCCTTCGGGCAATGAGTACAAGTCGATATACCGAATACTGAGCAAGCACAACCTTGCCACGGTGTGTCAGGAAGCACGTTGCCCTAATATTGCCGAGTGCTGGAATAAACGCAGTGCCACGGTCATGATCCTGGGTAAGGTGTGCACCCGGGCGTGCCGGTTCTGCGCCGTGAAAACAGGTGACCCGCGCGGTCATGTCGATGAGGACGAACCGGCGCATGTGGCTGAGGTCGTGAGAGCGCTCGGTCTGAAGTATGTGGTGATCACCTCGGTCGACCGCGATGATCTGGGGGATTCAGGCAGTGCGCATTATGCGCAAACGATCCTAGCGATCCGGGATACGAGTCCCGGTACGCGCGTGGAAGCCCTGATCCCTGACTTCGGTGGGCGCGTAGATTTCTTGAAGAACGTGGTTGATGCCCGGCCCTATGTGATCGGCCATAATGTAGAGACCGTGCGGCGGCTTACACCTTATATCAGGGATCGAAGATGCGGCTATGATAGATCACTTGAAGTTCTCAAAAAGACCAAGGACCTGGATGACAGTATTCGTACAAAGAGCGGGTTCATGGTCGGCCTCGGTGAGGAGGAAGAGGAAATTGCGTCCACGCTGCGTGATCTAAAAGATGCCGGAGTGGATATCGTGACGATTGGCCAGTATCTGCAACCGACAAGGAAGCATATAGCCGTGAAGAAGTACTACACACCAGAGGAGTTTACGGGCTTCAAGGAGGCCGGCCGGGCTGCAGGCATAGAACACATGGTAAGTGGACCACTGGTCCGTTCCTCGTATCATGCGGCCGATGTCTTTCAGAAGGCCGTACAGATCGATTAATTGAAACACACACTGATGTTTTTGGCACCTCTATTGACTCAGGTTTGTGGATCGGTATAATACGTTCACTCAGTGAGGTTTCAGAAAAGATATCGTACCTAGACACAGAACGCTCAATTATAAGGGGGTATTAGTGAAAAGATTGATTTGTGTCTTATTTTTTTCTTTTGTCATTGTCAGTACTATCCATGCCCAGTCATTACTGGTCACCGTCGAGTTGATTGATGATCAGGCGATCCAGAAGTGGCGGGCCACAAACCATTCGACATACGAATTCATCGGCAACACGGCGATCGCCGAAATCGATGAATCGGCGCTCGCTTCTCTCAATGCCCAGGGTTTTTCTGTCCGGGTAATAGAGGATGCGCCGTGGTCGGCGGATTATTTCCTCAGCGACGTCCCGGTCGAAATCGCAGCCGATATTCCTGGTGAAATCCTATGGCGCAATAACCTTCTTACCTTAATCAAGGTGTCTGAAGGCAGGAAGGATGAGTTGTATGGACTTCCTTTACGGTTTCAACCGCTGCGGCGGAAGCCGTTGCCTCAAAGGTTCTGGGATCGAATACTGGAGAGGGTCGTGCCTCTGCGTAACCTGGAATGGGATCCGTTTGTGCAGAGTATGGTGGATCAGGTAGACACGGATTCGATCACTGCCTTTATTCAGAGGCTGCAGGATTTCAAGACGAGGCTGGCCTTGACCGACAGCTCGTTTGCCGCATCGGAGTGGATACGTCAGAAGTTCACCGACTGGGGGCTGACTGCTGAATATGATAGCTTCTACATGGTAACCAACTGGCCAGGCACGGGATACGAGAGGAACGTCGTCGCGAGCATACCGGGGAGTGCCAACCCCTCTAAGATCATGATCATCTGCGGTCACCATGACGCGATCGTGTGGTGGGATACTACGCTGGCGAGTTGGAACGCACCGGGCGCGGATGACAACGCGACAGGTACCGTAGCAGCGATGGAGGCTGCACGGATTTTCCGCAACTACTCCTGGGATCCAACCATGCAATTCATCACCTGGGGTGCTGAAGAACTGGGGCTCTTTGGCAGCTACCATTATGCCGAGCGGGCAGACAGTCTGGACTGGGATATTGGCGGCGTGCTCAATTTCGATATGATCGGATACATGGATGACGCCAATCTGGATTGCATAATACAGCGCCGGTATTCTCCGCCGTTGTGGTTGTCGAACCTGTTCTACGCAGCGGGACAGGCTTACGTACCCGCACTCGATGTCCATGAAGTCACTTCGGGTGGTGGCTCGGATTGGTATCCTTTTGCCATACACGGCTTTCCCGCGGTCGGTGGTGCTGAACGTGCGGGCAGCTTTTTCAATCCTTATTATCATGATACCACAGATATTATGGCGACCCTGACACCTGGGCTATACACCAGCATAACGAAAACGGGTGTAGCCACCCTGGCAATACTGGGTACGTATCCGAGTCCAGTTGAGGATCTGGCCGTGACCGATATTGGCAATGGTAATGAGCTGCAGCTGAATTGGACATCCAATCCAGAGAGTGATATAATCGGCTACCGGGTGTATTGGGGATTGCAGAGTGAGACTTATACGGATAGTCATTTCGTGGCCGGTATTTCGAGTAACACGGACACGATAGCCGGTTTAATGGATGATTCTACATATTATATAACGGTCAGGGCAATAGATACTGATAATCATCCCAGCTACACCGCCTATGAGGTGATTGGAACCCCGCGTCTCTTACCCTTTGCACCATCCGGAGTCATCGCTACCCCGATCTCTTCAGGCATTCAGGTTGACTGGATGCCTAACCAGGAACTGGACTTTGCCGGTTACCGTCTGTACCGGCGATTGAACGAAAACCCTGGCTACGACAGCCTTAATACGACGCTTCTGACCGACACAACGTATACGGATCATCCGCTCTCGGGGGTCAATCGATACTATTATGCACTACGCGCCTTTGATCTGGCAGGAAATTACAGTGAGATGAGTGCCGAAGCTTATGGCCGGCCGATCACCCTGGATCAAGGTGTCCTCGTCGTTGATGAAACACGAAATGGTCCCAACCCATCGGATAGTCTGCAAGATGCCTTTTACCAGTATGTCCTGGCTGACTATGATGTTACTGAATACGAATACGGAATTCCCGAGGAAGCGCCCGTCCTGGCAGATCTGGTACCCTATTCCTCGATCGTGTGGCATTCAGACGATTATGTTGAGAACCGCGCTTCCGAACACATTGCCGACTATCAAGATTACCTCGATGCCGGGGGCAACCTCTGGTTTATTGGCTGGCGACCAACGGCCAATATCCAAGGTCAGACAACATACCCGTTCAGTTTCGGCAGCGGGGATTTCATGAATGATTATTTCAAGGTGTCCGGTGTTGCCGTGACGCTACCGGTCGATAGCTTCATCGCGGCCGACGGGTTGCTTGGTTATCCACGGGTCGAGGTCGATTCGGTGAAAGTACCGATCGCCAGCTGGAACGGTGTACTACGCTATATCGAAGCCTTGACCACGATCACACCCAGTGAGAACATCTATACCATGGACATGCGTAACAACTCGAGTTCTTATGAGGGAGCTCTGTGCGGTTCCCGGTATCTAGGTAATGATTTCAGGGTTGTCTTCTTTGGTTTTCCGCTGTATTTCATGGATCAGGATCAGGCAAGACTGGCCGCTCAGCAGGTCATGAGTGATTTCGGCGAAGTCGGCGTGGTTGAGCTGACCAAGGATCAGGTTCTAGTGACCGGAATTACGCTGCAGCAGAACACACCCAATCCTTTTACCGAAAGGACCACGATCAATTATCAGATCAAGACCGCAGATCGGGTGCGCTTGAGCGTATACAATATTGCCGGGCAGATGGTTAAGACCCTGGTGGATGCAGAACATCAGCCTGGTTTGCACAACGTCGTCTGGCTGGGTCTGGATGAGCATGGCCGCAGGGTGAGCAGTGGTGTCTATTTCTATTGTCTTGAGTCAGGCAACAAAAGCGAGATCAAGAAGCTAACCATTTTGCGCTAGCCGGTCCAGGTACGGATGGGTATACCGGCCAATGTGACGCATGATCATGAGGGCTCTCGCTTGACTGGGGCTGAAAATCGGCTATTATTTGCGTGACGAAAGGGGAAAATATGTCAGAAATCCTTCATGACCTCCTCAATAAGAATGAGAAGAAGATAATACTGGTTGTCCTGGACGGTTTGGGTGACTTGCCGGCTCCTGAGAAGACTGCGCTGGAGATTGCCAGGACTCCTTCCCTGGACCGGCTGGCAAAGCAAAGTAGTTTCGGGTTGACGACACCCATATCCGCTGGCGTCACGCCGGGTAGCGGGCCTTCACATCTCGCCCTGTTTGGCTACGATCCCTGTGAGAATCAGATTGGCAGGGGCGTGCTCGAAGCATTAGGGATTGATATGGAAGTGGGAGAGAAGGATCTTGCGGTGCGTGCGAATTTCGCCACGATAAAGGACGGCGTCATTGTCGACCGGAGAGCCGGGAGGATTTCGACCAAGGAATGTGCACGGCTCTGCAAGAAGCTACAGGCAGTGATCCAGGACGTAGACGGAATCCCTGTTACGATCAGCCCGGCCAAGGAACACAGATTCGTCGTAAAGTTTGGAAATGCAGGGCTGTCGGATAATCTCTCTGATGCTGATCCCCAGAAAGAGAATCTAAAGCCGGTACTTGCCCAGGCCCGGGACGAGGGCGCAAAGAGATCCGCCAGTGTGGTCAATTCCTTCATCGAGAAATCTGGCGAAGTCCTGAGTGACGAAAAGGGAGCTAATCATGTTCTGCTCAGGGGTTTTGCCAGAAACCCGAATCTGCAGCCAATGGCTGAGCGTTACGGATTGAACAGCGCGGCGATCGCGACCTATCCCATGTACCGCGGACTCGCGGCGCTGGTGGGGATGAAGGTCCTGAAGGCGGGCGAGACGCTTGCCGACGAGATCACGGCGTTGAAGGAGAACTTTGTGAATCATAATTTCTTCTTCCTGCATATCAAGGGTACGGATAAGGCGGGCGAAGATGGTGATCAAGTACAGAAAGTAAAGTGCATAGAGGAATTCGATAAGCATCTGTCCTCGATCGTGAGTCTGAAGCCGGATGTTCTGTGCATTACCTCTGATCATTCGACGCCCACGATACTACACTCGCATTCGTGGCATCCAAATCCTCTGCTATTGTACTCAAAGTATGTTTTTGCCGAGAAGAAGCGGTTCACCGAGCGCAACTGCGTTTCGGGTTATCTCGGAAAGATGAGATCAATGGATATCATGCCGTTGATGCTTGCCAATGCTTTGAAACTAAAAAAATACGGAGCGTAAAATGAGCAAAATAGAAAAGAAAGTCTTGATATCGGTGGCTAATAAGGATGGTTTAGTCGAGTTCGCGAGATCGTTGAAAGAATTGGGTTTTGAAATTATCGCGACCGGGGGCACTCAAAAGCTGCTGGCGGAGAACGGAATCGAAGCGGTCAAAATCTCAGATTACACGGGTGGTTCAGAGAGTGAACGAGTCAAGACATTGAGCCAGCGGGTCGCAAAGGAAATTCTCGAAACCGGTGAGATCGGGATGGTCGTCTGCAACCTGTATCCGTTCTTTGCACAAAAGGATAAGACCCTGGATGAGATGATCGAACTCATTGACATAGGCGGGGTGACCTTGATCCGGGCCGCCGCGAAGAATTATAAGAAGGTAAGCGTTGTATATGATGGTGCTCAATACGCAGCAATAACGAGTGCATTGAAAGATGAGAAAATGGATGAGGACTTCCGGCTCGAACTGGCAAGAAAAGCGTTTGACTACATCGCCTGGTACGATGCCGTCATCGCCGAGTACTTCACTCCGGACTTTTCGCAGCGTCAGTATTTCACGGTCGGGGCCGAGAAGTTCATCCCCATGCGTTACGGCGAGAACCCTCACCAGAAGGCGGCATTCTTTTTGAACAACTTGCACCACGATGGCTTCCGGATACATGGTGGCAAGGAGATATCCTACAATAATATTCTCGATGCCGATGTGGCCTTTGGTTGCGCACAGGATTTTGGCGACGACATTGCTTGTGCGGTCATCAAGCATCAAACCCCATGCGGCGTCGCCGTGGGTGATACCCAGCAGGAGGCGTTCGAGCGTGCCTACATGGCGGATTCGATTTCCGCGTTCGGCGGTATTGTCGGATTGAACCGGGAATTGGCACCCGAAACAGCCGAACTCATAATCAAACACTTCTTTGAGGTGGTCATCGCCCCTGGTTTTGAGGCGCAAGCGTTGGAAATATTGCGTAAGAAGAAGAATCTGCGTATCGTTGAACTCGATTCGCGGCTGATCAAACCAGTCGTCTACCGGCCGGTCTTCGGCGGCATTCTAGCCCAGGAACGTGACCAGGCCGATTTCGAAAATTGGGAGGTTGTGACAAAGAGGTCTCCTGATGACTATGAGAGCGCTACTCTGAAATTCGCCTGGAAGGTGGTGAAGTGGGCGAAATCAAATTCGGTCGTTTTTGCGATCAAGGGTAGAACTGTCGGTATTGGTGCCGGACAAACTTCGAGGGTCGGCGCAGTTGAGATAGCACTCAGACAATCAGTAAGCCGGAGTGCAGGTATTGTCATGGCCTCAGATGCCTTCTTCCCTTTCCGGGATGGCGTTGATACTGCGGCCAAGGGCGGTGTTACTGCGGTGATTCAGCCGGGCGGCTCCAAGCGCGAT
>JASFEK010000088.1:0-7426 GCA_050124875.1 Caldifarciminota bacterium
TGATAGTGATCTGACGAATATCAAGGAACTCCACAAAGCGGTCGAGGCTGCAGGGTACGGTGTCGTAAATGAAAACGTGGCGCTGCGGATCGGCGGCATGACCTGCGCGATGTGCGTCAACACAATTGAAAACACGCTGAAGCAAAAAGATGGCCTTCTGAACGTGAACGTAAATCTGGGTGCCGAGAAAGCCTATGTCACATTCAACCCCAGTCTACTGGGTGTGAGGGACATGAAAAAGGCGATCGAGGACGCGGGCTATCAGTTTCTCGGGGTCGAAGGTGAAGGAGGTGAAGGAATAGAAAAGGCGGCACGGGAAAAGGACCTGCGGGCAAAGCGCACACGGTTCATACTGGGTTTTGCGGTGGGCATCCCGCTCATGATACTCATGTATTTACGTATCGATGTGCCCTTTTCCATGCCCTATTTCATGCTCATCGTGACGACACCGGTCTTCGTATATATCAGTTATCCTATATTTAGGGCAGCATACCGGGCGTTGAAGAACAGAAGCCTGAACATGGACGTGATGTATTCAATGGGCATTGGCACCGCATTCATCGCCAGCCTGATGGGTACCTTCCAGATAATCCTTACCCGGGAATTCCTCTTCTATGAAGCTGCCCTCATGCTTGCCTCGTTCCTGACCTTTGGCAGATACCTTGAGTCGAGGGCAAAGGGCAAGACCTCCGAGGCGATAAAGAAGCTCGTCAGAATTCAGCCGAAACAAGCAACGGTAGTACGCGGCGGCAGCGAGCAAAGGATCGCCATTGAAAATGTGACAATCGATGATATCGTGATCGTTAAACCAGGCGAGCGTCTACCAGTCGACGGTGTGGTGGCCGAGGGTATGAGCTATGTCGATGAGTCCATGATAACCGGCGAGCCAATACCAAAACTGAAAAAGCAAAACAGCACTGTGGTGGGCGGCACGATAAACAAGAATGGCGCCCTCCGGGTCAAGGCGACGCGCATCGGTAAAGACACGGTATTGGCGCAGATAATACGCCTGGTGGAAACGGCCCAGGGGTCTCGACCGCCAGTGCAGCGAATAGCCGACCGGGTGGTCAGCTATTTCATACCAGTAGTCCTATCTATTGCCGCCGTCGCATTCATATTCTGGTATTTTGTTGCCGGCAACACCCTGCTCTTCGCGCTCACTCGTTTCATATCGGTATTGGTAATTGCCTGTCCGTGCGCGCTCGGTCTGGCAACACCCACCGCCGTGACCGTGGGCATAGGCCGCGGTGCAGAGTTGGGCATTCTTATCAAGAATGGCGAAGCCCTCGAATTATCAGAACGTATCAGGACAATGATATTCGACAAGACCGGTACCCTAACCAAGGGCCGGCCCGAAGTTACAGATATCATACCGCTGAATGTTAGTGAAAACAGACTTTTGGGAATCGCAGCGAGTCTGGAGAAGAATTCCCAGCACCCGGTTGCCGAAGCGATCGTAAACAGCGCCCAATCCAAAGGGTTGGTTCTTTCGGAAACTAAAGAGTTCGATACAGTCGAGGGTCAAGGCGTAATAGGCAAGTTGAACGGGGAAAGGGTATTCGTAGGAAGCCCCTCCTTCATGACGGCCAGCAAAATTGAATACCCTGCCAGGGAAAGAGAACTGGTTACGGGGATCGAAAAAGAGGGCAAGAGCGTCGTCCTGATCGCCCTTGGAAGAAAACTCATAGGACTAATCGGCGTTGCCGACACGATCAAGGAAACATCACAGAGAGCAATCAGTGAACTAAAAAACATGGATATCGAACTCGTCATGTTGACCGGCGATAATGAACACACGGCCAAGGCTATCGCCCATGAGTTAGGCATCAGCGAGGTGCGCGCCGAGGTGTTACCTCAGGATAAAGCACAAGAAGTAAGGCGCATGCAACAAGGCGGCAGACTGGTTTCGTTTGTCGGTGACGGCATCAATGACGCACCGGCACTGGCCCAGGCCGATGTCGGAATCGCCACGGGTAGCGGCACAGATATTGCTATTGAAAGTGGCGACATCGTGCTCATGCAGGGTGAGATGATAGATGCTGCCGCAGCGATACAACTAGGCAGAAAGGTGATGTCACGGATAAAGCAGAACCTGTTCTGGGCATTTGCCTACAATACCGCGCTCATTCCGGTTGCTGCTGGGTTGCTCTATCCGTTCCTTGGAATCGCTTTCAGACCAGAACTGGCAGGATTTGCCATGGCGATGAGTTCAGTAACGGTCGTCACGCTTTCGCTGTTGCTCAAGCGTTACGTGCCGGCTGCGAAAAGCAAGAAAGGAGATAAGAATGGCAATAGATCCAATTTGCAAGATGACAGTCAATGAAGCAACAGCCCATTACAAGACCGAATATAAAGGGAAGACTTACTATTTTTGCGCTCCGGGTTGTAAGAAGAAATTCGATGAAAATCCTGAGCATTATGCAGACGATGAATCAGACAAACACAATTAGGGCCAACCACTCCTGAGGAGCGTGAATGGACATAAAACATATCGAGGGTAAGAAACGAGGACACGTAATGCTCTACGCACTGAGTACGTGTGTCTGGTGCAAGAGGACGAAGAGAATGCTTGATCAACTGGGCGTAGAATACTACTTCGTCGACGTCGATCTCGCAGCGCCTGAAGAGAAGGAAGAAATCAAGAAAATCGTCTTGAAATGGAATCCCCAGGGATCGTATCCGACCATTGTCATAGACGACAAGCAGAGCATTGTCGGCTATGATCCACAAAAGATAAAAGAGGTATTCGGCAATGGATAACCCGAAAGCACCCGACCAGGAAAAGATCGATAGGTTATACAAGAAGTTGAATAGCGAAGCCGAAGCGGGCGGATATCACCTTAACCCTGATAATGAATTTACCAAGGACCTGGTTGACGGGCTAGCCGTGAACACGGACCGGTATGGCTACCCCTCATGCCCATGCCGCCTGGCTTCAGGCAACGAACAGGAAGACCTGGATATCGTTTGCCCCTGCGATTACCGGGATGCAGATGTTCTCGAGTATGGTACGTGTTACTGCGGTCTATATGTTTCGAAAGATGTAGTTGAAGGAAAGGCAAAAATCGCGAAGATCCCGGAACGCAGACCTTTACCAGAAGTACGCACAAAGCCAACTCCCGGAGGTTCTGCTTCACTCTCTACCCTTCCCCTTCCTATTTGGCGCTGCCGTGTATGCGGCTATTTATGTGCCCGGGAGAACCCGCCCGAGGTATGCCCGATATGTAAGGCAAGAAAAGAGAGGTTCGAGAAATTCCTTGGTAATTCGTAGTAGAGTCCAGGGATACGGTCTGCACCGGGCTCGATAGATCAAAGGATAAGTAAGGAGGTAAGCATGGCAAATGTGCAGAAAGCAGGTGAGGTTTATAAGTGTCAAATCTGTGGCAATGTCGTTGAGGTCAAGGAGGCCGGTGGTGGTGAGCTGGTCTGTTGCGGCGTGCCAATGGAATTGATGTAACGGTTGAAACAGGACGTTTTTTGCATAGAATATAAAGGAAAGGAGACGATAATGCAAGAACTTTCTAACATTTTCCAGTCCGCCGATTGGAAAAAGGAAAAGCATGTTCCCGTCATAGAAATCTCTGGAAAAGCTGCCAAGGGAGAAGAAATCGCGGTCAATGTTACCGTTGGTAAGGAAATCGCCCATCCGAATACTACGGAACATCATATAACATGGATTGATCTGTATTTTCATGCTGAGGGGAGCAAATTCCCTTGCAATCTCGGACGGTTCGAATTCAACGCACACGGTGCATCGACCGATGGACCTAACACTAGCACGGTATACACTAATCCTACGGTAAGCGCCAAGTTCAAGACCGAGAAATCCGGCAGTATTTTTGCCTTCTCGAACTGCAATGTACATGGTCTTTGGATGAGCTCGCGCGAAATCAAGCTGGATTAGGAATCGCTGCTTGCTGCAAATCGTGTAAAGGCAGGGAGTCAGTAATGCAGGTGTGCGATCACATAGGGATCTTCACGCGGAACTTAAAACCGATGAAGAAATTCTATATGGATGTGCTCGGTTTCTCACTGGACAGCGAGAGTAAGCTTTCCGGAGAAATCATGGGAAAGATATTCGGCTATGCCCATGACTGCCACTTTATCAAGCTGTACAAAGACGGCTTCTTGATCGAGTTGTTTTCGCCCATATCCAAGGACTCACAAACACCCCGTAACTGCATGACCGGGTTGAATCACTGGGGGTACTGTGTGGCTGACCGTCGGTCCTTCATAGAGGGACTTTGCCGTAAAGATCAGGCAACAGTCGAAATCGATAGAAATGGCCGGAAAGTCTATTTCGTGATTGATCCGGACGGGAATCCTATCGAAATCAGGGACTACCAGAGATGATTCGCACGACCAAAGCATCATACCCGTGCTGATACCGTAGGCAGCAAACGTATTATGAAAGAAGGAGGCACACATGACAAAACCTGGCGATAAGGCGCCTGATTTTTGCCTAAAAGACCATAACGGAAATGACGTGAAGCTGTCCGACCAAAAGGGCAAGCGAGTTCTCCTGTCATTCCATCCCTTGGCCTGGACCAAGGTATGTGCTGCACAAATGAAATCCTTGGAAGCGAATGCAGGAGTATTCGAGAAGCTCAACACGGTTGCCCTGGGCATCAGTGTTGATACGGTTCCTTCCAAGAAAGCCTGGGCAAGAGAACTCGGGATCGAAGTTACAAAACTACTGTCCGATTTCTGGCCCCACGGAACAGTTGCTGAATCATACGGCATCTTCAGGGAAAAAGCCGGAACATCCCAACGGGCCAACATACTGATCGATGCAAACGGAACCGTCATCTTTGTCAAGGTGTACGAGATATCGCAACTACCCGACATCAATGAGGTAATTGAATTCTTAAATAAATGAAAGGAGAATATAATGAGCGAAGATGCAAAGGGTAAGCTGGACAGCCTTCTGATGGATGCCCTGAACGCAGAGGCAAAGGCAAGGGAATTTTACAGAGATGCAGCACACAAAGCAGCGAGCAATGCGGGCAAGAGCCTGTTCAACGAGCTCGCGGATTTCGAACAAGGACACTATGACCGGTTGAAGACGATCATCGAGGCACGCAACAAAGGCATGAAGATCGAACGACCGCCGGTCGAAGACATAGCGGCAAAATCCGAGGTCGAAGGCCAATTCGAGCCCAACAAGGAAGAAATCAGCAAGGTCCTCGCCCTGGGTATCGAGGCAGAGAAAAAGGCACAGGCAAAATACATGGAGATCGCGCAGTTGTTCGAAGATGCCGAATCCAAGAACATCTTCAACGACATGGCCGAGGAAGAAAGAAAGCATCAGAAAATCCTGGAAGATCAGTTTTTCCACATGTCTAACAAGGGCAGGATAATCTGGGGTGACTGAGCAGGCGCACATGGATGTACGGGATGCGATCAAGGAACGCAGGGCCTACCGGTCACTGGTGCCGGTCGAAATCACCGACCAAATCATTGAAGAACTTGCGCAGAGCGCCCAATTGTTCTGCTCGTGCTTCAATAACCAACCCTGGCGTTATGTGTTCGTGTACGACAATGGCGTATTGCAGAAAATGCACGAAGCGTTGTCCGCCGGCAACGAGTGGGCCCGCGCGGCGTCAATGATCATTGCGGTATTTACTAAACCGGAACTCGACTGCCTGGTCAAGGACCGCAAGTACTACCTATATGACACCGGCATGGCCACCGCGGCGATGATCCTACGCGCCACTGAACTGGGACTCGTTGCACATCCGATCGCCGGTTTCAGTCCCAAGAAAACCCGTCAGATCCTAAATATCCCGGAAGAAATGGAAGTCATCACCCTCATCATCGTCGGCAAACACTCGGAAGAGATCAGCCCGGTACTATCGGAAAAACAGATTACCGCAGAGAAGGAACGGCCGCCACGATTGCCCTTCTCTGAATTTGCATACAGAAACAGATACAGGGAATAGAGTGAAGACCGCGAGGCCGAACCGTCTCGCAAGAGAAAAGAGTCCTTATCTGCTCCAGCACGCGCATAACCCAGTGGACTGGTATCCATGGGGCGAAGAAGCATTCACCAGGGCCCATGATGAGGATAAGCCGATCTTCCTGTCGATCGGCTATTCAACCTGTCACTGGTGCCATGTCATGGAAAAGGAATCCTTCGAGGACGAGACGGTTGCCCGTCTGCTCAATGACACATTCGTCCCAATAAAAGTAGACCGCGAAGAAAGACCTGACATTGACAGTTACTACATGACAGTCTGTCAGTTGATTTCCGGCACGGGCGGCTGGCCCCTTACCATAATCATGGACCCAAGGCGGCAACCCTTCTTTGCCACCACCTATTTACCGAAGACGAGCAGATTCGGTCGCATCGGAATGCTTGAACTCATACCGCAAATCGACAGCATGTGGCGAACGCGCCGCGCTCAGATACTCCGATCCTCCAATGATATTTCCCAACTAGTGAAGCAGTCGCAGCAGCAGCCGGTGAAGAACGGAGAACTGACGGTCGCGACACTCCATGCTGCCTTTGAGCATCTTGTTGCGCAGTACGACGCACAAAACGGCGGGTTTGGCGCAGCACCCAAGTTCCCCACCCCACATAATCTATCATTCCTCATGCGCTACAGCGCGCATACCGACCAGAACAAGGCTCTCGATATGGTAGAACACACACTCACCGCGATGCGCCGGGGCGGGATTTACGACCACATCGGCTACGGATTCCATCGCTATTCCACGGACGCGCATTGGCGTCTCCCCCACTTTGAGAAGATGTTGTATGACCAGGCGCTCCTTACCCTTACTTACACCGAAGCCTTCGTGCTCACCCGTAACCCGGTCTATGAAGAGACTGCAAATGAGATCATCGAATACGTGTTGCGCGACATGACCTCGGATCAGGGTGCGTTCTACAGCGCCGAGGACGCCGACAGTGAAGGAGAAGAAGGTAAGTTCTACCTGTGGACCGAGCATGAAATCGAAGATATCCTTGATGCGAGCGAGTTTAGTATCATCAAGCAATTGTATGGCATCAGAAGCAGCGGCAACTATACGGATGAGGCCACGCACCGGCAAAGAGGTAGCAACCTGCTCTACGCGTCGAAGAGCCAAGATGATCTGGCAGCGGCCATTGGAATCACCGCACACAAACTCGCGGCATACTTGACCACGGCACGCGAGAAATTGTACCGTCACCGAGAGGGACGTACGCATCCACACAAGGACAAGAAGATCCTGTGCGATTGGAATGGCCTGATGATCGCTGCTCTGGCAAAGGCAGGGCGCACACTGGGACATGACACATATATCGAATGTGCCAAACGGGCCGCTGATTATCTCCTCACCCGGATACGCGATTCCAGCGGACACCTGTATCACCGGATAATGGATGGTGAACGGGCCATAAGAGGTTTCCTCGATGATTACGCCTTCTTGACATGGGGAT